>JAFDJC010000230.1 GCA_019307665.1 Deltaproteobacteria bacterium
ATAAATTCCCATCTTCCAGCTCCACCATTCACAGGCCCATAGATCTCCCTGATATTTTTGAGTTTCATGTTACTTGTTAGCTAGAAAAAAGAGTTAAAGGGCGCGGATTGCAGATAAAATCATAAGATCATATTGGAGTAAGAATAAATTCTCTCACTTTGATCTGCATGGCATGAATCTTGATAAATGATCTCCCGTTTTTCTGTGTTCTTAAAAATAGATCTCAAGGGACATTTTGAAGTTTATTTTGCAGATCTCAAGATTCTAAAAAACTGCGAAGGTTGAGATTGTTTCCAGCAATCCAACCCACTGTAATAACTTATTTTTCAAGAGATATGCAAATCAGATCCCAATCAGATGTGCCAAGAATATCATCTGTATTCCGGAAACAAATAAATTTTCCAGATTTTTTTGTACGGATTTTCTGTTTCTGTTTTGGTTTCCCCCTTTTACAATTCTCCCAACATAGGCATAGAGTTCTTCTTTGAAATGATTCAAAATAACGCGAGCCAGAAATTTGGAACTGAGAACGATGTTGTTAATTTTCCGTCGCCCCTTCCGGGGCTAATCGATGCTGGGTTTATTATTTCCTGAGGTTATAGTGATTATCATAAATATTTTCCGATTAGTTTTTGGAAATATAAACAGAGAAGGCGATTACGGTTCTTTGAAATTCATATATTTTCAATAGGTTGTAATGGGGGTGGCCCACCGGTGTTACCCAATGCATAAATCCCTTTCATGGAAACGGAACGTTATTATGACAACCACTATAAAACCCCAGGCTACAACACATAGCCCTTGTATGATTAAAAAAAAATAAATTCAGGATCGGTAAAGATAGTAACTGCTGCACTTGAACTTATAAGTAATAAATACATGTCAATATAGGCTTTTTAAGTTTTCCTAAAATCGATCAAAAAATAGCTTTTTCACTTGCCAATTCAGCTCAGCCCTTGAACGTACTACGATTGCTTGATTTTAACACTTATTTTTGGGGAATGTCCTGAATAAAAACAAATTGACATATTAAGGTTCGAGTGTTAAAAAATGCGTTTATTTTATACAGCAAGTCCCCATGGGCCGTTAGCTCAACTAGGCAGAGCACCTGACTCTTAATCAGTAGGTTGAAGGTTCAATTCCTTCACGGCCCACCAAGTAAAAACAGGTAGTTACAATAGAACACCTGACTGGATTGGTGTGACGGGGAAAGAAAAGTCAGAAAACCCACGGTTGACGTGGGTTTTTGCGTTATGCGGAATTTTCTAAAATTTTCTAAATCTCTTTAACAGCCAACACAAACTCATTTCATGCAATAAACAAATATGGTAGTCTCTACCACTACTTTGCGTATTTCGTTTTCTCTATAAATACAGGCATTGATTTAAAATATTTAACAAAGATAGATATCAAATAATCTAAAAAGCGATATCCCTGTTTATTATACTTAAAAAGCTCATACGCTGTAAGCTTTGCTCTAAGTATTTTAAAAACAAATTGTGTAGAATAATTATACGACACTTTTAAATCAAGGCTTTTACAAAGCGAAAGAAATTCTTTTCTTGATAAATAATTGATCTTGCTAACCAAATAATCCGCTTGGTTTATGGAATATTCAGAGATTGTAATTCCTTTTCTTTTTCCAACTTCTTTATATTTTCCAAACCCCAGTAAGGAAAAAAGATAAATAAAATTATATATAAAATCATAAGACTTAAATTTATGAGCAAGTGGAAGCGATACGTGACCGTCAAAAACCTTTTCTCTAAAAGGAATGGACTGTAGAGAAAATCCAGTAGGAGACAAAACCCTTGCCATCTCGGAAAAAAAGAACAAATGGTTTTTTAAATGTTCGACTACTTGATCTGATATTACGACCTCGAAATATTGATTTTCAAAAGGCCATTTATCGTTTTGACCGACCAGTTTAAGCCTGTCTTGCCAGGGTATTTCGGGATATCTATTTGTAAGAAAATGAATCGGTCTGTCTAAGAAGTTGCCTTCGCGTTTAAAATCATTGACATCAAAGCCATATATTTCAAAATTGTTTACTGTTTTGCTTTTTAAAAGACGCTCATGAAGATTTTGTATTAAATTACAACCTCCACACCCCGCATCCAGTATTTTAACACAATCTCCAAACCGTTGCCGTTCCGCTTCTATTACAGCAGCAATATGTTCTGTTTTTATAGACTCCAAAGGCAATCGCATATCCTCAACTTATCAGGTTCAAGGCATTTTTACAAGGTGTCGTCTTCTATCAATAGGCCTGATCAGGTTTGGTCAGCAGATATTAAGTACCATCCTCCTGCAATTATCAGGATAATAAACTTGTTGTATTATCCATCGTCTTTGATATCGTGGCCGAAAATCACGGTATTTTATTCAATTCGAGAAATCTGTTATGTGGCTTGAGGTCATCCACAAAATCCGATATACAAAAATATGAAAGGCATTAATTTAGTAAAAAGTGAAGATTTGAGTCTCAACAGTGTACTTTTCAGGGAGTCAATACTTTGGTAAGGATTAATAACTTTTATATGGCATTAGAAATTACAGGCGATATTTTTTACAACATGGCTTGTGAGAAATCAAAAAATGACCTCTATCGATAATTGAACCCTTTTCACAGGAATTCGGGCTGTGAATTCAAATTCGGTAAAAATCTATCAATAAAAGGAGATTGAAAATGACAACAAGCGACGAAACGAATAAAAAGCCTCTTTGGTTGTTAATTGAGGAGAATTTCCTTGAGCTTAATTTACAGAACCTCTCAGGGGGAAACAGGGAAGCAGCGATTCAAAAGATTGCCGGCGAACTTGATACTGCAGGTTACAATGTTTCGCGTAATGGGGGCAATATGCTTCAATTGAGATGGGCAATGGATGAAATGTTAAAGGTCGGGAGGCCACTAATGAAGGATTTCAACGATGCGATCGCGGCACTTTCATTGGAGGACTTGGTCGATCCTTATTTTGCGACTAGTAAACTCATCGATGACCTCGGTAAAACGTGGAAAGAATTCTCCGATCATCGACCGGAAGTGATACGGATTGTCGAGAAGACAAAGCTCGATTTACTCATTAACAAATCAAAAGGCTTTCCTAACGATGAAGGTATCCGATTCCTCATTGAGGAAAAAGTGGCATTCGGAGTTATCATAAACGAGTTGGGCATTACCGAGGAAAAGTTGGGCCAGGTGAACGCCGAGATTGAAAAAGAAAATACAGAGAGAGCAAGGGTGGTAACGCTGCTCGAGGCGGTAGATGGCAAGTCCAACGAGGAAAAGGTGAAGCACTTATTTAAGAATAATGTTTCAGAAAATTTAATAACCGAGATGGCGAAAGTTGACCAGGGTGTGATTGATAGTGTCAAACAAGCAATGGAAGAGGAGATAAAGGAAAAACAAAGGTTGGAAGAAGAGGCAGCCGCGCGGAAAAAGGTGGAGGCTGCAGGGCCTGCACTGGAAGAAATTCCTCCGGATCAGATGCTTGAATACATCGAGTCCATTCGCGAAATTTTGGAGTTTAGCGATGCAGAGAAAGAAATCAGAGTTATGTGCGACCAAAGTTCCATCCCCAAGTGCCTTGTGGACATTGCTGTTTCGGAGCCTGGCAGACTGGATGAGATGGAAAAAGAGGCAGAAGGATAATATTGTCAGAAGAATTGAAATACGAAAGTTTTTTCGAAGCAGTGGTGATATGATAGGCAAAATTTCTTAAATCGAATATATGTAATTTGGGACGGATTATTGTTTTTGATCATAATTTCAAATTTTCATAACTGAAAATATTCGAAAGTATTTATCCGTCCCTACACGTGCATTGACCCAAGCGAAAAAAAGCGGTGAATTGTCCTATGCATTTATCCGGTTTTTCGTCACCACACAATAAACAGTTTCTGTCTGATATTATATCTGCTGGGAGATTACTAACCTCTCTTTAATTTAACCACCTTGTGTTCTCCAGTTATTTTGGTAAAATCTAAGGATTGGGGATGAAATAAATATTGGCGGTTGTATTTATGATACACTTTTGTTTCATGTGATGTCTCACCATTGAAGATTTAATGTAAAAAGAAAATTTCAAATCTCCGTTAAGAACTATGTCGGTAAGTGGTCTTTATGATTCAACCGTTCCTGGCACGATTTTTGATATTATAAATTTGATATTACAAATAAATAATATTAATATGGAGGAAAGTATGAAACTAAATATTGAAAAAAATCTTGTTGAGTTTACGCCTGAGAACGCTGATGAAAAATCAAAGATAGAGACTCTCTGGAAGCTTATGGTTGACTGTGTCAGATTTAATAAAAAGCTTGTTCCTGTCGGAGAGTACACCCCCCAGAAAAACGATTTTGCCAGATTTGTAATTGAAGGCGAAACAGGCGGAAGCACTGACGCATATCCTGAAGTATATGTTGATGAGGACTGCCGCTGCTACTGCCAGACATGCAATAAATATGTTGAGCTTAAAAAAGGTGACAGGATACCTCCCTGTTGTGGAAAACTCATGGAAGTATTGGACTAGAAGCTATCTCAAAAATACTATATTTTTCCTTAATTTTATGCATAGGAGAAGTAAAATATGGCCATAGATATCACTGTTAAGATCGGCGGTGAAGCCGGTCAGGGAATTCAGACAGTGGGGGATCTTCTCGCCCTTGTCTGCCGGAAGGCCGGTTTTTATGTTATGGCCATAAACGATTTTGAGTCTCGTATTCGGGGTGGCCACAGCTCCTTCCAAATTCGTATTAGCGACAGGCCTATATATGCGCCGCATCACGAGACTCATCTGCTTGTGGCACTGGACCGAAAAACCTATGAACTTCATAGGGATGCAATCGTTGAAGACGGGCTTGCCATGATTGATATTAAGGAGGGTGAAAAAGAAGAAGACCAGTTGCCTGTCCCAATCGAGACACTTGCCGTAAAAGCCGGCGGGAAAATAACCTCGAATACGGTTGCTGCAGGAGCATGTCTTGCACTTCTTGGAGCGCCTTTTGAAATTTTTAAAAGTATCTTAAAAACGCGTTTCGGAAAAAAAGGCGATGAGGTTCTCGAAAAAAACTTTTTGGCTGCAAAACTTGGATACGAGTCTGTTCAGGACCTTGATTTTAAGTGGTCATTTGAATGGCAATTAAAAAATGAGAAAGGGGCTCTTATTAATGGCTCCAAAGCCATTGCGCTGGGCGCACTGGCAGCTGACTGCCGGTTTGCAGCTTTTTATCCAATGTCACCAGCCACCGGCATAATGACTAATCTGTCGGCCTTCATGGATGATTTTCCGATTTATGTGGAACAGGCTGAAGATGAAATAGCTGCAATTAACATGATTATCGGTGCTTCATTTGCAGGTGCAAGGGCAATGACATCAACATCAGGCGGAGGTTTTTGCTTAATGACAGAGGGGCTCGGCCTTGCCGGGATTACCGAAACTCCGATTGTAATAGTAAATGCTCAAAGGCCGGGGCCTGCAACCGGTCTGCCAACACGTACGGCACAGGGAGATCTTCTCTTTGTTATTAATGCGTCCCAGGATGAGTTCCCGAGATTTGTGTTTTCACCGGGAACGCCTGTGGAAGCATTTGAACATATGATCAGGGCCTTCCACCTGGCTGAAAAATACCAGGTGCCTGCAATCGTACTGACTGACCAAACTTTGAACGATTCTCTTTATATTGCCGAACAGGCACTTTCCGCTTTAGCTGATATCGATAGATTTGTTGTTGATGATTCCCAGATAGCCGAACCTTCAACCTACAGACGCTTCGAAATTACCGAAAGCGGTGTTTCTCCCCGTGCGCTACCTTGCAATGGTAAAGCGCTGGTCGTTGTTTCAGGAAATGAACATCAGGAAGACGGC
>JAFDJC010000050.1 GCA_019307665.1 Deltaproteobacteria bacterium
ATTTCCAGGCGAAATAATTCTGAGATCGGTAAATCAAACCTACCAAAAAAGAGGTCTTCGGAAAATCTGCGGTATATCTTTGCTGTCACCAAATCCTTAATTTGCGACTTCCTTTGCCGATCAACAAGGCAGGATTAACAACTATGATACAAAATGCCATATTTTTTTGGGTTCATCAACCTTCCGTTTTCGCTATAAGTGAACAAAGGCTTCTTGTGCTGTCGCACCCGGACAACGAGTTGTCCGGGCCACCCAAACTTGTGCTATCCATTTTTTTTAAACGAAAAAAAATTGGGGGGAAGTCCATGCAATAAACTTCTTGACATTTTTAAAAATACAGTATAAAAAATTTCTAAATTTCAGTTTCAAAAGGAGAATAGACAGTTGGATTTCACATCTTCAGGCAGATTTTTTTATTTTTATTTCTGGTACTATTATTTTAGCACCGGTCTGCCTGGACGTATGCGCTGAAAAAACTTGACATAACAAGCAAAAAGCCGCGGGCAGATCAAAAACTCGCGGCTTTTCTATTTCCGGAAAAGGCCGCGGGGACAAACTCCACGGCCTTTTTTTCTGCTGAAAGGAGGTAGTATGACGATTATCGGTAAAAAAATTAGAATGGAGCGGATTTTAAACCGGAATACAGGTAACACAGTTATCGTACCTATGGATCACGGTATATCCGTGGGACCTATTGACGGTGTCATTGACATGAAAACGGCCATACAGAACGTGTCTGAAGGGGGTGCAAACGCCATTGTCGAACACAAAGGCCTGGTCGGAGAAGGACATAGGAAAGAGGGAACGGACATTGGTCTGATCGTTCATCTCTCCGCATCCACTAACCTGTCGCCGTATCCCCATGCAAAAACACTTGTGTGCACTGTGGAAGAGGCTCTCAAGCTTGGAGCAGACGCAGTGTCGATTCATGTCAACATAGGAAACGGTCAGGAAAAAGAGATGCTGCAGGATTTCGGAAGGGTCAGCTATGAATCCCGCACCTGGGGAATGCCGCTTCTTGCCATGGTTTATCCGCGCGGTGACAAGATAAAGGATGAGTACGATGTTAACGTGATAAAGCATGCTGCCCGTGTCGGAGATGAAATGGGCGCCGATATTGTAAAAGTTTCTTACACGGGCAGCAGTGAGTCATTCCGCGAAGTAATTGAAGGTTGCTCAATCCCGGTTGTAATCGCCGGAGGAGAAAAAATGGACTCTGACAGGGATATTCTTGAAATGGTAAAAGGTTCCATCGATGCCGGAGGTGCCGGTGTTTCCATGGGGCGAAACGTATTCCAACATAGAAACCCGAAATTGATTGTCAGGGCAATTTCATCTATTGTTCATGAAGGAGCAAATGTTGAAGATGCAATACAATTACTTGAAGAGTGACGGCTTGTTAAATAATTAAAAATATTAGAGGATATGAAATGCAAAAAATATGGGTAAAAATAGACCCGTGGGATAAGGATCTGGTGACTACAGCCCTTGAAGGCGGAGCAGATGCGCTAATGGTGCCCCCGGGATTTAGCCAAAAGGTAAAAGCACTTGGGAAAATTAAGACGATCGCAGAAGATGGGGATCTGAAACCAGGCAAAGATGTCGTTATGTTCACAATTAAAAGTGGAGAAGATGAAGAAGAGATCGTGAAACTTAGCAGCGACAAAAAGGTCATTCTGGAATGTACCGACTGGACGGTTATCCCTCTTGAGAACCTTATTGCAAAAGGAGCGGATGTCATCGCCCAAGTCCAAAGTCTTGCGGAAGCGCAAACCGCTTTTGGGATTCTGGAAAAAGGTGTGAGCCATATTTTGTTTCACACAACCGATCCCATGGAACTTAAAAAAGCACTTACATCGCTTACGGCTGACGAATCGAACATATCGCTTCAGGAAGCCAAAATCACTGAAATCAAAACTCTTGGGATGGGAGACCGGGTGTGCGTTGACACTTGCACATCGATGAAAATCGGTCAGGGAATGCTTATCGGTAACAGCAGTAGTGCCCTGTTTCTTGTCCATTCCGAAAGTGTACAAAATCCCTATGTGTCTCCAAGGCCGTTCAGGGTGAATGCCGGCGCTGTGCATGCTTATACGAGGGTGCCCGGAGGAAAAACAAGATATCTTTCAGAACTTTCTGCCGGCGACCCGGTTCTTATTACAGATTTCAAGGGAAAATCGACTACCGGCATTGTCGGAAGACTGAAAATTGAAAAACGCCCGCTAATGCTGATAACTGCATCTGTTGCAGGAATAAGCATTACAACAATTCTTCAAAATGCTGAAACGATCCGCCTGACCGATCCTGAAGGAAATCCAATATCGGTTGTAAGTTTGAAACCGGGTGACAAAGTACTTGCAGCGGTAGAAGAGGGCGGCAGACATTTCGGCCATAAAATCGAAGAGACAATAACTGAAAAATAAGGCCACAGACCCATGGATAAGATGGAGAAGATGGATAAGATGGATAAAATAGAAAAGAACGAAAATTTGCCTGACTCACATATTGAGCACATAAGGGACGACATCGATAGAATAGATAAAAATATCCTTGAACTTATCAATCAACGGCTTCGACTTGCAGGAGAAATAGGTTCCCTGAAGGAAAAAAACGGTGCTGAAATTTTATGCGCCAAACGGGAAAGCAAAATCCTTAAACAGCTCTGTGATATTAATGACGGCCCTTTGGCAGAAAAATTGCTTTGTCATATCTTTACAGAAATCATGTCTGCCTCAAGAGAAATCCAACGAGCCCGCAAAATAATTTACCTGGGACCCGAGGCAACATTCACACACATTGCTGCAATGAAACATTTCGGTCGATCTGCGGAATTCATTCCCCGCCCCACCATCAAGGACGTATTCCTTGAAGTAGAAAAGGGAAAAAGTGATTACGGTGTTGTACCGGTGGAAAATTCCATTGAAGGTTCCGTGAATTATACCCTTGACCTTTTTTTTGACTCGGACTTAAAAATATGCGCTGAAAAATATCAGACAATCTCTCTTGATCTTCTTTCAAAGTCAGGCAACATCGAAGATATCCGTGTTGTCTATTCACACCCCCAACCTGTCGGGCAATGTCGCAGATGGGTAAGGGAACATCTTGGTAATGTCGATATAGAAGAATGCAGCAGTACATCATATGCCGCACGAAAAGCAGCAGGGAAACAGGATGCGGCCGCCATTGCCGGCAGCGAAGCTGCCGAACTTTATAATCTTCAAGTTGTTGCTTCCAGGATAGAAGATCAGTCCAGAAATACTACACGATTTCTTGTGATAGGAAAAAATCCTGTCAGCAAAACCGGAGAGGATAAAACATCCATTATGTTTTCAGCGCCCCATGTCCCGGGTGCCCTTTACAAAGTACTTGAGCCGATTGCAAAATCAGGAATCAATATGCTGAAGCTGGAATCAAGGCCTGCAAAACATGAAAACTGGAGTTATTTTTTCTTTGTTGACCTTGAAGGCCATATGGATGACCCTGAAGTGTGTGAAACGATTGAAGGCATGAATAAAATCTGTCTGTTTCTTAGGGTTTTGGGATCATATCCAAGGGCAAAGCAATAAAAAGGAGCCTAAATGGACGCACACACATTATTATACGGTTTAATAGGAGATCCGGTTTCACACAGCCTGAGTCCCGTCATGCATAACAAAGCATTCAAGCAAATTGGATACAATGGCGCCTACCTGGCTTTTCACATTAAGGATCTTGGGCCTGAAACAATATACGGTATAAAGGCCCTCGGAGTAAAAGGTTTAAGCGTAACCATACCCCATAAAGTTACGATTATGGATCTGATTGACGAAATCGATGAAACCGCAAAAAAAATCGGTGCCGTGAACACGATTGTCAATGACAATGGAAAACTGTCAGGATACAATACAGATTGTATCGGAGCAGTAAAAGCACTCCAGGAAAAAACCCAGATCGCAGGAAAAGAAGTCGTCATGATCGGGGCAGGCGGCGCTGCTAGGGCCGTGGGATACGGTATATTGTCAAAAGGCGGAAAATTGAAAATTGTCAACATTCTTAAAGATGAAGGTGAAAACCTTGCCAAAGACCTTGATGTACCATACTATCCGATTTCTGATTTTAAAAAACTAGACTATCAGATACTGGTGAACACGACACCTGTAGGGATGACTCCGGATACCGATGCCATGCCGGTGCAGTCAAAAGACTTGAAAAAGGGTGCCGTAGTCATGGATATTATTTATAACCCTTTAAAAACAAAACTTTTAAAGGAGGCAGAAAAAATCGGATGCGCCACTGTAGATGGTGTATCAATGTTTGTATTTCAGGGTGTTGCTCAGTTTGAATTGTGGACCCAACAAAAAGCGCCGGTTGATCTGATGCGGCATACCGTTCTTGAATCACTTTAACCAAATAGAGATGTATATGAAAAAAATCAGCACAGAAGAAATTAAAAACAATACGGTTTCAATGCCTGGTTCCAAGAGCTACACGCATCGGCTGCTTATAGCCTCCGCCCTTTCAGACGGCACGTGCCTTATTAAAAATATGCTGAAAAGCGAAGACACGCTCCATACTCTTGAAGCGCTGAAGCAGATGGGAGTTAAAGCAGAGAATACTGAAGAGGGACTTCGTATTGAAGGTACAAAAGGTGTGCTTATACCTTCAAGTAAACCGATTTATCTCGGAAATTCCGGAACTTCAATGCGGCTTTTAACCGGAGTGGCAGCTATTGGCAAAGATGCCTATACATTAACCGGAACAGATAGGATGCATGAACGTCCGATACAGGACCTGATTGATGCACTGAAGATGATAGCAATTCCAGTCAAGTCTCTTGGCGACGACGGATGCCCGCCTGTTGAAATCAGAGGCTCAAGAATAAAGGGGGGGCGGGTATCGCTGAGGTGTGATACCAGCAGTCAGTTTCTTTCATCTCTCCTTCTTATCGCGCCCTATACTGAAAAAGGACTCGACATCACTGTAACTCACGGTCCTGTTTCAAAACCGTATATCGACATGACCGTCGATATTATGGAGCAGCTGGGCGTAAACGTCAGTCGGGACGGATACAATTATTTTCATGTTCCCGGAAAGCAGGTATATCGTCATGGTACCTATACGGTTGACCCGGACTGTTCACAGGCCGGGTATTTCTGGGCGGCGGCGGCAGTGACAAAAAAAAGAATCAAGGTCAACCATATTACAAAGGATTCACGGCAGGGAGATGTACGTTTTGTCGACGTCCTTGAAAAAATGGGATGCCGGGTCGAGCATGAAAAGGACGGCATTGCCGTTACAGGAGCAAAACTCAATGCCGTGAATGTTGACATGTCTGATATGCCGGATATCGTTCCCACTCTTGCCGTTGTGGCCGCATTTGCCGAGGGAACAACAAAAATAGAGAACGTGGCACATCTTAAGGAAAAAGAAAGTGACAGGCTGGGCAGTGTTGCCCTTGAACTGCAAAAAATGGGGATTAAAGCGGAAGCAGACGATGCCGGTCTGACCGTTACAGGCGGCAAACCGCATGGTGCAGTTATCAATACGTATGATGATCACCGTATGGCCATGAGTTTTGCGGTTGCCGGTCTCATTGTTCCTGATATACAGATAATGGATGAAAGATGTGTTGAAAAATCGTTTCCTGACTTCTGGGATGTTTTTGAAAGGCTGTATACATAATGAATATTTATCTCACAGGATACAGGTGTACAGGAAAAACGACTATCGGAACTCTACTTGCAGAAAATTTAGAATGGAAGGTTGTGGATGCTGACGAAATGTTGGTAAAAGATGCCAAGGCTACGATTTCCGACATCGTGGCTGACCAGGGATGGGATGCTTTCAGGGAAATGGAAAAATTGATTATAAACCGCATTGGACAACTGGATCAACATGTCGTTGCCACAGGCGGCGGGGCTGTTTTGAATAATGAAAATGTGAAATGCATGAAAAAAACGGGCATAGTTGTCTGGCTTAAAGCAAGGCCTGAAACCATCCGGAAACGGCTGGAAGCAGATGATAACACCCAAGAACAGAGACCGTCCCTTACATCAAGCGACCTGTATAATGAAATAGAGGAAGTTCTTAATATAAGAAACCCATTGTATGAAAAAGCAATGGATTTTTCAGTCGAGACAGACGACAAGGATATTTCCGATATATGCAATACTATTATTAAGGAGCTAAAATGCCGGGAAATACAATAGGATCTGCCTTGAAGATCACAACATGGGGGGAGTCGCACGGAAAAGGTGTGGGTGTCGTTATTGACGGCCTTCCGCCGGGAATTGCCCTTGATGAAACGGTTATCCAGTCTATGCTGGATCGAAGACGGCCCGGCGGTTCAAGCGCCAGCACAACAAGAAAGGAACCTGACCGGGCTATCATTATGTCCGGTGTATTCGAAAATCTTACAACCGGCACACCGGTCATGATTATGATACACAACCAGGATGCTGACGCTTCTGCATACAAACCCTATGCAGATCTTTACAGGCCCGGGCACGGCGATATTACTTATCAGGCAAAATACGGCATAAGAGACTGGCGCGGAGGCGGTCGTGCTTCAGCAAGAGAGACAGCTGCCAGAGTCGCAGCCGGCGCAGCGGCGGGAGCATTTCTTAGTAAAGAAAATATCCGCGTTACCGCCTTTACTGTTCAACTTGGCAATATAAAAGTGAATCAAATCGACCCGGATATGGCAAATAAAAACGTTTATCTTTGTCCTGACCGGGACGCTGCCGAAAAGATTGAAAGCCTGGTTGTTGAGACAAGAAAAAAAGGAGACTCTCTGGGAGGAATCGTCGAGATAAGAGCCCATGGTGTTCCCGCAGGACTCGGAGATCCTGTTTTTGACAAGCTGGATGCTGATCTTGCAAAGGCACTAATGAGTATCGGTGCTGTCAAAGGTGTTGAAATCGGTGCAGGATTCAATGCTGCAAATCTTCTGGGTTCAGAAAATAATGACCCTATTATCTCCGGTGGTTTTGAAACAAACAATTCCGGCGGCATTCTGGCAGGCATATCAAACGGCGATGAACTTGTCATGAGGGTAGCAATCAAACCAATTCCTTCGATCACAAAACAGCAGAAAACAATAGACAAATCAAACAACCCGGCCACTATATCCACAAAAGGACGGCATGATATTTCGGCAATACCGCGTATAAACGTTGTCTGTGAAGCAATGGTTATAATTGTTCTGGCAGACCACCTGCTTCGTCAGAGGGCCATATCATGACAAAGTATGCTATCGGAATCATCGGCGGAACCGGAAATATGGGGCAGTGGTTCAACTCTTTTTTTACGGAAGCCGGACACAAGGTGCTTATTTCAGGACGGCAAACCGCCATTACTACAGAAAATATTGCTGAAACATGTGACATAGTCATCATCAGCACGCCAACAGATGCGGCAATCCGTATCTGTAAAATAATCGGGCCGCTGCTTTCTGAAAATCAGCTGTTAATGGACTTTTGTTCTTTAAAGGAACGGATTGTAGACAAAATGGCAGAGTCTACCCGTGCAGCTGTTATCGGTACACACCCGATGTTCGGACCGGATACTGAGTCCATTAAGGGCCGTAACGTTGTAATCTGTCCTGTAAAAAACAGCCGCTGGATTGACTGGCTGGAGAATCTGTTGTCAAGCAAAGGAGCTGAAGTGACCCGGATGGATCCTGCAGTGCATGACCGGAATATGGCTGTGGTTCAGGGCTTGACACACCTCCTTACCATATGCATGGGGAAGACACTACAAAAACTTAACATGACACCGAATCTTGTAAACTCATGTTCAACACCCATCTTCAAGTTAAACATGGATCTTCTGGGCCGTCTCTTTTCACAGGATCTCGATCTATATTCAAACCTGATCGGTAAAAATGCATACATGAAAGATGCATTGGAAATTTTCAGCAATGCACTGAATGAAGGAGAAGAATGCCTGCTTTACGGAAGTAATGGTGAAAAAAGGTCATATCTTGAAGAGATCAGGGAGTTCCTTGGTGACTTCTGTCAAACCGGGTTTATTGAAAGTAATAAAGCCCTGAACATCATTTACCCAAATAAAAAGCCTGACCCAAAGGGTTAGGCTTTTTATTAAGCATAGAGGGCATGGCTTATTTCCCTAATCTTAATCATAATCGTAATCTTAATCTGTCTTTAATAAAAGCTTTTGACAAAAGAGATTATGATTACGATTATGATTAAGATTAAGAATTATTCAGCATTTATCCCTTTTTTGTCTTCCTGCTTTTTCCTGTTTTCTTAATAAGGGTCTGTTTTTGCTTATCCCGCCTGTTGGCATCTTTTTCTACGAATATTTTTTTTCCCGTAAACGGATTAAGCCCGGTATAATACATCAGCGACGAATATGTTGAAGGCGTTGGTGTAAAAATCTGAACCTGCTCGGGATTGATTTTGAGTTTTTTCCGGGTGAATTTTTTCAGTTTTTCCATATCAACATCTCTGCAACCAGGATGTGCTGCAATAAAATAATAGGTTAAAAACTGTTTTTTCCCTGCCTTTTTTGAATATGCGTCAAATTTTTTTTTAAAGTCTAAAAGATATCTGTTTCCAGGCTTCCCCATAAGATCAAGAACGGCATCCTCGGTGTGCTCAGGCGCTATTTTTAGCTGGCCGGACACGTGATGGTCGACAATCTGTTTTAAATATACTTCCCCGGCTTTTTGGTCAGAAAAAATAAGGTCATACCTGATGCCGGATGCCGAAAATACATGCTTTATGCCTTTGATGCTTTTTAGTTTTTTTAAAAGAACCACAAGGGCTGAATGATTCGGCTTAAGGTTCTTGCAGACCTTCGGATATAGGCACCTTTTATCCGGGCAGTTCCCTCTTTTCAGTTTTTTTTTGCATTCAAATCCATACATATTTGCCGTTGGTCCGCCGACATCAGTTATCGTACCTTTAAAGTCGGGCAGTTTCGAGATAACCTCTGCCTCCTTTAATATGGATTTCTCGCTTCGCCACCGGACTGTTTGGCCCTGATGCACAGAAATCGAGCAGAAATTGCATTCTCCATAACACCCCCGATGAATCGGGATGGAAAACCTGATCGTATCAAGTGCTTTGACATGACCCATTTTTTTATAATACGGATGAAGGTCTCGTCCATATTTCAGATCATGAACTGCGTCAAGCGCTTTGCCGTCAAGGTATTCCGACGGAGGATTTTGTACAAGATACCGAGAATCATGTTTCTGGAATAGACCCCTTGCAGTAGTCGGGTCGTTATTTTGATAAAAAATGTCGAACATTTCAATAAATTTATCCGTGCCGGCCTTTACCTCATCATAAGAAGGCAGCTCAATATAGCCATCCTGTTTTTCCTTTGATATATAACAAAGGCCGGGTATTTTTTCCAACGGTTGATTTTCATTTAACGCTTTAGCTAAACAAGCAGCCGTTGTTTCACCCATTCCATAAACCAGAAAATCAGCCTTGGCGTCAAAAAGAACCGATTTCCTAACTGTATCAGACCAGAAGTCGTAGTGGCAGATTCGCCTAAGGCTGGCCTCAATGCCGCCCAATACTATCGGGACAGTATTTTTAAAATATCTTCTAATCAAATTTGTATATTGGATAACCGCCCGATCAGGACGCCGGTTATTTAAACCGCCGGGTGTGTAATCATCTTTTTTTCTTCTTTTTTTTAATGCCGTATAATTTGCAACAAGAGAATCGACACACCCGCCTGAAACCCCCCAAAAAAGTTTCGGCTCACCCATTCTTTTAATATCAATGTCTGAATGAACATCCGGCTGAGCAATAACCGCAGTTTTAAAGCCTGCTTTTAAAAGGACTTTTCCGATTACCGCCACACCGATATACGGACTGTCGATATAGCTGTCTCCTGTGACCAGTATGATATCCGGTCTTTCCCATCCAAGGGCCTTTATTTCTTTTCCTGTTGTGGGAAGGAACTGTGTATCAGCGGCAGGGTGTGAATTATTAAAAGTTACTGCTTTCATATCATCATCAATATTGACAGGTAATACTCCGTTTTTCAATGGAATTGTTAGGTGTCTGTCCACATAAGGGATAATCCGCTTGTTTCACATATTATTTTCCTTGACCTTACTATAGTTACATAATATAGAATTTATTAATATAGTTTAATTTAATATAGTCTGTTTTTATATAGTTCTTTTTTATATAGAATATTTTAATATATTTTGTATTAATATAGATTGTTTCTGTATAGTATAATATCACCTTCATTAAACGGAGGATACTATGGAAAAGCAAGCCCAGGGAAAGATCAGCTTCGATTTTACAATCGGCAATTTACTGGAAAGTCCATGCAGAAAATGCGAAGCATCTGCAATGCTTCCTGCGTGCTCAGAAAGCTGTGATATTATTAGTAAAATACAAACAGCTCTGGCCGGCAAGGTAAGCAGCACCTTGAATTTTTCAATGTGTGAAACATACACTGTCAGTTCATTGAAATAGGAATAATCCGCAACATGATTTAGCTTTCAGGTAATACGGGGGTTTTTATGCAACTGTCGACCCGCAGCCGTTATGGAACACGGTTGATGGTAGACTTGGCCCAGCACTATGACCAGGGCCCGATACGCATCAACGACATAGCAAAACGTCAGGATATCTCCGTCAAATACCTTGAACAGTTGATAATACCCTTAAAAAAGGCTGACCTCATTAAAAGTGTCCGCGGCCCCAAGGGCGGGCATCTGCTGGCAAAACCGACACAAAACATAACCGTCGGTGAAATCGTCATGCTGCTTGAAAATGAAACCAGCCTGGCCCCCTGTATCAAAAACCCGGGTGCATGCTATATGACAGACACCTGTCTTACCCGGGATATCTGGGGCATGCTGACAGAAAAAATCTACGAAACCCTGAATTCCATCACCTTATCAGATGTGATTAAAGTTGACTGGTGAGCCAGTACAATGCCATCCCGATAACAACTGTACCGCCCAAAGATTTTGTAAAAAAGGCAAATATAAATGTTGGAATTGCAACCAGTAGTTCAGGTGTGAACAAATCAAGATAACGTGGTTCACCGGTTATCACAAGCTCCGGAATTAACAGGGCGCTTAAAATAGCAACCGGTATCATGTCAAGCCATTCAACAAACCAGTCAGACAGTTTGCGGTCGGACAGAAAAAAAAGTGGCAGCCAGCGCGGCAGGTAAGTCACCAGTCCCATGGCAAGCAACAGGTATATATATTCTGATTTTATCATATCTTTTGATCATCCGGATTATTGCATGTTTTATGATTCATCCATTTCTTTACCATAAGGCCCAGTGTTGCCGACAGCATTGCCGACAGAATAATGTAAGCATTTCCCGGTAAAAGTAATGAAAGTCCTATTGCTGACAAGCCTGATATGATTGCTGTAAAAACATAAATTGCACCATTGATCTGAAATATGAGAAGGCAAATAAACATGGCAATCAGGGCATAATCAATACCAAATGCGCCTTCGGGAATAAACTGTCCTCCAAACCCACCGGACACTGTACTGATGATCCATACAAAATTGGCAGTCTGATTCACGGTCAGTGTTTTAAACATATCCCAGTTCCCCTGCCTGAATTTTGCCAGATTAATCGCAAAACTTTCATCTGTAACACCATAAGCCAGGAGCCATAGCCATTTTCGTTTCCCTTTATCCGGTTTCAGATAGACTGCCAGGGATGAGCTCATTAAAAAATGCCTTAAATTTACCATAAAAGTGGTAGCCACAATCGATGCCGTGGCGGCCCCGCCCGAAAGCATTGAAACAGCAATAAACTGGGCGCTGCCGGCAAAAACCAGTAATGACATTAACCCGATTTCCAGTGGATTAAGTCCGGATTTCTCTGCAATCACACCAAATGCGAGGCCTATGGGAATATAACCCAGGCAGATGGGCCACGCAGTTGATACGCCGGTCATAATGCTACTTTGTTTAGCTGACGTCTGTTGATTCAAAATGATTTACTCTCTTTATATTATTCGCCTGTTAGCTCGAAATAATCCGGAATGATTTAATTTTCAACTAATTATAATCATGGTTTTGTAAATCGCAACCAGTCATTATTGTCTAAGCGCTCCTCAATAGCTATTCCCTTCTTCCCATACTGTTTGCTCCATATGGCTGCCAGAATAAAATCTTGATTATTAGCAGGAATTCCCTTAATTATTAAAGCCGAATCAATATGCCCTGTTAATTTGAATTTAAACATATCGGAGGAAAGATCATGGTCAAAAAACTGCTTTTCGTCTCAGTCTTTATTTTAGCTGCTGCTTCCATCGCATTTGCAGGCCCGAATATAAAAGAGGGCAAGTGGGAGATGACGACAAAAATGGAAATGGCGGGAATGCCCATGGAAATGCCAGCGGTGACGCATACCCAGTGCCTGACAAAAAAAGATTTAGTACCGCAGAATGCTCCTGATGATCAAAAGTGTGAACCTGTGAAAACCAAAATAAACGGGAATACGGTAACCTGGACTATCAACTGCAACAGCGAGGGAGGCCCGGCTAAAGGAAGCGGCAAAATAACATACAGCGGTGACAGTTTTAAAGGCACTGTAAAAATGAAGCAGGGCGGCATGGACATGACCAGTCATATCACCGGAAAATATATCGGGAAATGTGAATAACTAAGATGACCAGAACGATTCCTGTTCTCATCATCGGCGTTATATCCATATCATTCGCAGCTATATTTATCAGATTCTGCGATGACATGCCTTCGATGACTATCGCAGGATTCAGATTTGTCATTGCTTCCCTGATTCTTCTTCTGATTTCATGTTTCAAAAAACATAACTTCGGTGATTTGTCAGTGAAGGAGTTCTTCTGGTGTACCGTAAGCGGGGCTTTTCTTGCCCTGCATATGATTTTATGGATTATTGCCCTTAAAATGACATCTGTGGCCAGTGCAGTGGTGCTTGTCACAACCAATCCTATTTTTGTCGCTATCTTTTCTTATGTTCTATTAAAAGAAAGACAGTCCAAAGAGTTGATGATCGGCATTGTGCTGTCTTTTGTCGGGAGTGCTGTGATCGCAATAGGAGACGGCGGCATTTCGGGCTCGATGGTGTTGGATAAAACAGCTCTGACAGGTGATATTTTGGCATTGCTTGGTGCTGTCATGGCAAGCGGCTACCTGATTATCGGAAGTAAAATGAGAGAAAAAATGGATACATTTTCATATATCCTGATTGTCTATACCATCACCGCTGCCATTGTGCTGATGGTTGTTTTTGCCGGAGGATATCCTGTCTTGGGATTCAAAACATCCTCCTATATCAGCGTAGCATTGCTTGCCATCGTACCCCAGCTCCTTGGGCACACATCATTTAATTGGGTATTAAAGCACATCAAGACAAGCATGGTGGCGATAACAATTCTTGGGGAACCGATCGGTGCTACCATTCTGGCTTATTTCTTTTTTAAAGAGACGATTTCTTTTTTGCAATTTTTAGGAATTTTGGGTATATTTACGGCAATTGTTATTGCATCGCGTAAGGGTGCAAAAAACTGAAAAATAAAGAAGAGGAGCTCCTGGCAAAAGAAACTGACGGGACTTGAAAAAAACCTATTGAAAAAAAATAGTTAGTGACATTAGATTTCCGATTACTTTCTCATGGGTGGGCCGGCGTTACCCACTTTTAATTGCCCCCTAAACCGGCTTGAAATACCTTTTAAAAAATAAGTGGCTCAAATTTTAGAATATTAATAATTTTCATTTGGTTTTTTATAAAATTTTGGTTATAAGAAAAATAAAATCAATAATGAACCATCGATTTTGAACATTATTCTATATTTATTTCCATAACAAAACATTACATTATATTGGAGAGCAATATGCCATCTCAAGAAAAAAGTCATCAGAAAAGTCCAGTCCAAAAGGATCGTCTTGGAGAGTTACTTATAAAAAACAAACTTATAAACAAAGACCAGCTTAAAACAGCACTAAAGCGTCGTGCTCAGATCGATTTACCGCTGGGGTCGATCCTTATTGAAATGGGCTTAATTTCAGCCGACATCCTTCTTGATTTTTTATCAAAAAAATACAGAGTTCCCTCAGTCAATCTATTTAATATCGATATTTCGCCGGAAATTTTAAAACTTATTCCTTATGATAAAATAAAAACATATAGAGTCCTTCCGATAACAATGAGAGGTAATATATTAACCGTTGCAATGGTCG
>JAFDJC010000231.1 GCA_019307665.1 Deltaproteobacteria bacterium
TAATTTTTAAAAAATTCTTACAAAAACAATCCAGCAAATAAACTGACCGCTTCAGATATCTCTCCAGACCCGCAGGATATCATCCACCTCAGAAACCAGTGATAAGTCTGACATCTGGCAGAGCCATATCAAAAGATTGACTCCACTTGTGATTTTCGATGACATCACAGTTTTCTTTATTTTTTAAATGAGTTGGAGCTGTCACCAGATATTAGATAAACCATTTTCGTTCGCTACCATGTTGTATCACATTATAGAATCAACCTGTGCAACATTGGGAGTATCGAGCCCCAATATTCTTAAAAACCTTTCCAGAAATGTAATATTCTAACATGGCAAAAAAGTTGCGATAACATCAAATCGTGGAGAAAAAGGAGACCGGTCAACAGCAACCGTTTAAATATTAGAGGAAACAACTCGAAACAATATCCTTGAAAAATTGTGAATACCGTATTATTATGTTGCTGATTTTATCTGCGCCAATTGATTTCATGTTGCCTTGGTCTTCACGTTCATTTGCTCAAGACAGCTTTTTTAAAGGTTATAAACCAATTTTTTTCAGAAAGAGGGAAAAGTGAAAATCATCATTTTAAACGGCAGCCCCAAGGGAAAGCTGAGCATAACGCTCCAGTATGTGAATTTTATCAAGAAAAAATTTCCGGAACACACTTACAAGATCCACCACATCAGTGAACGGATCAACAGAATAGCCCATAATGACAATCTGTTTCAGGAAATCATGGATGACATCGGGTCTGCTGATGCAGTTATTTGGTCATTTCCCATCTATGTCCTTCTCATCCCCTCTCAACTCAAGCGATTCATCGAACTTGTATTTGAAAAGCGGGCAAAAAAATATTTTAGGAACAAGTATACAGTCAGCTTGAGCACGTCCCTCCGGTTCTATGACCACACGGCCCATAACTACCTCCACGGCATCTGCGATGATCTGAATATGAGATACTGGACTGATTATTCCGCAGATATGCAGGATCTCATGGATGAAACCCAGCGGGAAAAACTGCTCGTTTTCGCTGAAGAATTCTTTCATGCCGTGGCAAGCAGGCTTCCCACAACGAAAGTATACGATCCGGTCGTCACCCGCCGGTTTACCTATAAAGCGGGTGATGTAAAGGAGAAAGTGGATAACAACGGCAGGAGAATCCTTATCCTTACCGACCTGGAGAAGGAGAAATCGAATCTTGGTCGCATGATTGATCAGTTCAAGAATTCCTTTACAGACGGTGTGGAAATCGCCAACATAAACGACATTGAAATCAAGGGTGGATGCATCGGCTGTGTCCAATGCGGCCTCGACAACAAATGTATCTATATGGGTAAGGATGGCTTTATTGATTTTTGTGAAGAAACATATTTTACCGCGGATGCAGTTGTTTTTGCACCGGAAATCAAGGACAGGTATTTTTCATGGAAATGGAAGCAGTTCCTTGACCGGAATTTTTACAGAGGCCACACACCGGGACTGAAGGGAAAACAGACGGCATATATTCTGTCCGGCCCCTTAAAACAGCTTGAGAACCTGCGTCAGATCATCCAGGCCAAATCCGAAATGGGATATACAAATCTTGTGGATATCGTGACGGATGAAAGTGAGAACGACAAGGCTATTGACAGGACTCTCTACAACGCCGCCCGACGGATGATGTGGTGCGATGAACGGCAGTACGTCAAGCCGCCGAGTTTTCTATATGTGGGCGGCCACAAAATCTTCCGGGACCTGGTATGGAGTCGCCGGGCCATATTTCAGGCGGATTATAAATATTACCGGAAACACAAGATGTTCGACTTTCCCCAGAAAGATAAAAAAGCAGCAGCATTCAACAAGCAGATGATGTCTCTGATGAAAGATCCCAAAATGAAGGAAGAAATTCGAAAAATGATGAAAACACAGGCAGTCAGGCCTCATATGGAGGTTGTAGCAAAAGAATAATTTTCATCAACAGGTTTCTCACATCGGCGCTTCAGCATATCATAATCAAGAGGGAGGCAGGATGCGCAGGGATGCCGGCGGGGCCTTGTCCACAAACCCCTCTTTGATCCGGCCCAGAACATACCCGGTAATGGCCACGGCTTTTGGCGTAACGATGTTTTTTGCCTCATTAAAATCCAGCCATTTGAAATCGCTGTGCTCATGGTTCAGGCGGACCTCGGCTTCTGGTGGCACAAACCCGGCATAAATGCGGATATGCTCATCCTGACCGGCATCGGGACCAATGCGGGGAACCTTCATCCCGGTGTCATAAAGCGGTTCAGGCAAAAGGCCTGTTTCTTCTTTAACTTCACGAAATGCCGTATCCGATGGGATTTCGTTATTCCGGATATTCCCCGCGATTGGCCACCATTGGTGCTTATACAGTCCCCAGGCCCGACATAAAAATAAAATCTGAAGTTTGCCTGCCGAATATCGTAATAAATGTACAACAACTCCGACATCTTTCATTTTTAACTCATGATTTTCTGTATGTTTATCCTGAGGTCAGCATAAACATGCCCTGATTCTATGGAAGAAATTTAGACCCATTCTTTTTGCTATCCTAATCGGGTATCATTAATCAAGAGCTAAAATTATCCAGAGATGACCTTCTCAAAAGGACAGCATACAATACCGCCACGCAAATATTTTATTTTTGCATATCCTTCCCCTACGGAACGGTCTTTTCCAATTCCCTTTGGATTTGCGCCATCCATGCCGGAACAATTGGATTTTCAGCGCCATAATAAGTTTGCGCATAGGGTTTAATGTCGACAATAGGGCTGCCATCCACTGCCTCAAGTCCCTCCACCTTAAGGTGGCTGCCATGTCGTTCGAGAAGCTTGACTGCGGAAACCAGCACAGGATTGGGCCGAGCCGGACTGCAGGTTGCAAAAATGCCCTGTTTGGGAAGATTTTTTCTTCCCATGGGGTGGACCTTCCGCAGGTTCCGTCGCTCCGGATCAATAAGATGCGGCCAGTACAAGACAAGAATATGAGAAAAGCCCTCAATGCCATCCAGAAGTTCTTCCCATTTGGAGAAAATAATGATTTCACAGACGACATGTTTTACTTTTTGATGATATTCCCGAATTTTATCCATTTGTTCACTAAGTTTGATATCGGAATTTTCGGCCCTTAGCGTGGGCGTTTTGATTTCACTCCTTACCTGACCGATGGGAGTCAGCTGCATCAGCGGCCATTTATGCTGGGCATCGTCCATTTATTTGTCTCCTTTATTAACCTTTCATCTATAAAATTTCCATATTCAGTGTTTCTCCCACCTGGCGGCTAAAAAAGCGCCGGTGAAAAGACCCTTTTTGCACCCATCGCACTCCATTTTGGGTATCGTCAAAGGATCGTCATCTTTTTGAAAGTGAATCGCCGTTTTAACTTCACCTTCTGTGGGAGCAATGGATCGCATGTCCTCGGGAGACCTGAATATCGTCCGGCTGAAGATGGAATGACCTTTGTCGGCTTCATGTTTTCTTCGCGAGGCCCATGGACTTAAGCTGTTGAGCGTTGCCGTTACGATGACGCCACCTTTTTTGGCTACCCGGAATAATTCGACAACAGCTCCCTTGCCGTTTTCTATAAACTCAAGGGCGGTTATGGATACTACCTTGTCAAAGGAGCCATCGGCAAAAGGCAACGTCATCATATCTCCTACAACCCCTCGAAATTTATTTTTATTGGCCTTCTTAACGGCGCGAACAAGCATCGGTTTGGATATGTCGAGCCCGACTACAAGAGGTCCAAAAGAAAGTATATCGACCGTAAACACACCTGTTCCGCAACCAACATCCAAGATCATTTCTCCGGGTCGGGGTTTCAACAGACCCAGGATAAGCTCGCTTTCGTATCTCTTGACCAAGAGGCCAACGGGTGTTTCAAACCACCGGTCATACTGGTCCGGCCATTCATCGAAAAGGTTACTTTTTGTTCCTTCCTCGCTGAACATATAGCCTCGGCATCCGGTCCTTATTGTACAGAATTGCGTTTGGTCTGTATGGTTGCGTCTTTATCTCTTCTATCATCGATTTTCAGGTCAATGACAATTCTTTGAGCGCCTTGGTCAAGATGAGCCTGATGGACATTCTTGACAAGCAGAAACAAAGCATCAAGATCCGGCACTTCCACGACAGTAGATAAGCCTCCGATCTCATACTTGTATCCGGATTTTTTAATTGCCTTAATACCTTCTTTTACATACCGGCTTACGCTGACGCCTTCGCCAATGGGATATACAGAAAGCTGTGCGAGTATCAATTTCCCCTCCTTTAGCAAATAATTTTATAGGCCCCCTTCTGCAAATCTATAGCTCGTTTCACCCAAAATTTGACATCATCATCAATTCCGAACCTCCCTTCTTTTGCATTGCTACGAACGAGATAAGGTCTGCCCCCAAGAACAACTACATCGCCATATTCCACGCGGAAGAAATCCGTAGTGTCTGTATGAATTTTTAAATGATGGGGGTCTCGGGAAGGCGCAAGCCAAGGGGAAGCCATTTGCCATAAGTTTTCTTGAGACATGTTTTTTGTCATTTTACCCACAAGTCATCAATTCTGAACAGCTATATTTAGAAAATTTCTAAATCGTTTTGCACCGTTTTGCCAAATTAAAAACTGTAACTATACGCCGTTTTCAAAGAATAGAGCATATATATTGATTTGAGGCAAGATTTTACCAGCGAGCCATAGAGTCGACGCTCAATTACAGTATTGCGGTTTTGGTCCGGACCATAATATATCGCGTAAGGCCGATTTCTGAATTTTCAAAAAGTCTCCGAGGACTGCTCTTGACAAATAACAAAAATAAAAAATTGAAGCCTCCCCGCAGCAAGCTACGGGGAATCTTCCAAGTAAGGATTTTAGACTATTTTTATTTCGCTCGCTAACCCCGTAGCAAGCTACGGAGAATGCGCTCGCATTGCTTGTTCAAAATCCCAAGGAATAGAATAGAAAGTTCTCAATCATCTAATATGGGATGGGTACAAGATATGGTATTCTGAGAATTTCAGTCTGAATACCACATATCTTTTGAAAATCCCTAAGTATCAGTCAATCCGGAGACCTTTGATACGTCTGACGTCACCGGCCACTCCAGCACGGGGCGCTTCGTAGGTGCTGAAAGTTCATACGTTAATCCGTGCTGATTCTGTCTTTCTTACAGTCTTATCGTCGTCTCGGCGTTTGCCGGGTTTATGTCGGAGATGGCCTGATGAGGGACAGCGTAAAGCTGGATCAGGCAGTGCCGGTGACGGTCACCTCAATGCTCCGGTTGCGCGGGCGGTTGTCGTGATTGACGGCAACAACCTGCTGCCAGGTTCCGAGTTTAAGAACGCCGTTTCTCACGGGCAGAACTATCGACGGGCTCATCAGGGCTGCCTGGACATGACTGTGCCCATTTCCGTCATGCCATGCTTTTTCATGGGCGTATTCGATATCGGGCGGAGCCAGCCGATTAAGCGCGGCTTTAAAATCTTCGATCACGCCGGGTTCGTACTCGATGGTCGTCAAAGACCCGGTGGATCCGACCATGCAGGCGCTGAGAACGCCGGTGGAGACTTCCGAAGCCTGCAACAGACGGTTTAATTCGGAGGTAATATCCATGACATCCGGTCCTGTATTCAGCTTCACCTCCAGGGTGCGGTAAAAAATCGATACCGGTTCCATACTTTTATTTCCTCCTTTTCCGAAGTCCTATAACATGAGTCTGGTATTGTTCAGTTTTGCATTGGCCTGAAAAGTTGCGAATAGGTTAATAATCCTTGAAAAGGCTCGAAACATCAAAACGCTAAAAATTTGTTATCACATGAAGGCTTTGATAAAGATGTTTCTGGTACCTGAAACATTAAACACGCATTATAAATCAATTTGCTGGGTATCCTTTACATCCATTCTCTAACGCGTGTCTTTTTGATTTAGGAAAATTCCGACAATGCTCCGGTTTTGTATCATGAATCCTACAGGCGTGTTTTTCCTTTTTTGGAAGCTTTCTCAACCATGGGCACCGGCTCACAGACTTACCGGTCTTAGGGCTGATCCAAATATCATTTAAGCCTACGAACGTATCAACCCATTCCAAAATATCAGTCCGATTTTCGTTCTCCCAGCGTTTTACGTCAGAATCCGGAACAGATGTCTGGTAGGCATCTGATAGGTTGAGACAGCAATTGCCGCATTGGACGCACTCGAATTCTTCCATTTCAGTTTCAACTATAAGTCCTGATACACCTGTTTCCGGATGATTTGCAACGTTTGCCTTCACCCATTGAATATCGGAATAAACAGCAGCGATTATTTCCAACGGTTTTAAACTTAACAGATCTAAAAATAGTTCCACAAGGTCAACGCCATAATAGAATTTTTCGCTACCATGAGATTTTATCCACAATCCATTTCGTCTGTCGAAATCCAAAAATCCAATGGATGGACCTTTATTGCATCTTTTCGTATCTCAAATCCTCCAATCCGATCGAAAAGCGGCATAATTTCATTCCGGATCTTCAATTCAGGTTGCATCACCAGGGTATTTTTTATCTCGTCTATGGCCTCAGGAATCAGAAGGAATTTTAGATGTTTTTTTTTATGCATAGCATTGGCTTAAGGTGTAAATAATAATTACCTGGCCGGTATATTACCAGAAATGGTGAAAAGATTGAAGTGCGTGTAAAAATAATTCGATGGTTTGTTTTTCTGGCTTTGGTTTTGGTG
>JAFDJC010000051.1 GCA_019307665.1 Deltaproteobacteria bacterium
GCCGTTTATTGTCTGGAGAAGCCGAAAGCTTAAAACACTTGGTGTGGTAAGGGTGTCGAGCCGGTCCCTGATTCCGGGAGGATGTCTGGCGGGTATTGTACTCTTTGCGGGCGCATCATTTCAGCAAGTCGGGCTTGTTTATACAACAGCCGGAAACGCCGGATTTATAACCGGCCTTTATGTTGTGGTTGTGCCGTTTGTCGGATCCTTTATCGGCCGGAAACCAAATACCGGAACATGGATAGGCGCATTTTTAGCCACCGCAGGCCTCTACCTTTTAAGTGTTAAAGGCAACTTTACCATTGCTTTTGGTGACCTTATGGTGCTTGCAGGAGCTTTTATGTGGGCAATTCATGTCCTGATAATAGATCGGTTGTCACCAAAAAACAGTGCCCTTAAAATCGCTTTTATTCAGTTTACCGTATGTTCGGCTTTAAGTTTTATTACCGCTTTTTTAACGGAAACAGTTAATGCAGATAGTCTTATTGACGCCGCTGTTCCAATTTTTTACGGCGGATGCATTTCAGTCGGTATCGCCTATACGCTGCAAATAATAGCCCAAAAAGATGCGCGCCCAGCCCATGCATCAATTCTTCTTAGCCTGGAGGCTTTTTTTGCTGCTGTGGGCGGATGGATTATACTTGGTGAAATACTCACGCCAAGAGAAATGACAGGATGTGCACTGATGCTTTTTGGTATGCTGCTGTCACAGTTATGGGGATTTTTCCGAAGCCATCAAGTTTGACAATCTCCGGAACCTTCATATATGATCCAGGAAAAATCCGCATAGGAGAACAATAATGCTTATTACTGAAATTCTGGCCAGAAACGCCCGCATGTACGGAAAAGAAACCGCACTTATTGAAAGGGCGCCTGCTGAAAACATTAGGCGCGAAATAACATGGCAGGAATTTGATGACCAGGCGAATAGAGTGGCACAGGCACTTATAAACCGTGGAATAAAAAAGGGTGACCGGGTAGTCCACCTGATGATGAACTGCCTTGAATGGCTTCCGACATATTTTGGCATCCTCAGAACCGGAGCATGGGCTGTCCCTCTCAATTTTCGTTTCGCGGCAAGCACCATCAAGAGGTGCACGGAAACAGCAGGTGCAAAGGCCTTTATCTTTGGCAGGGAGTTTATTGAGCGTGTTGATGATATAAAGAAAGATATTGATAAAACCGTTAATGCATATATTTTTTTAGGCTCTGAAGAAGAAAGACCGGAATATGCAGAGCCTTATGAAAAAGTTATAATGGAAGCCGATCCATCACCTCCGGATGTTGATATCAGCATTACCGACGATGCGGCGCTTTATTTTACATCAGGTACTACCGGCACACCCAAAGCTACCCTTTTAACGCACAGAAACCTTGAGTATGCGTGCTATGCAGAGAATCGACACCATCATCAAACCCATGCGGATAATTTTTTGTGTATCCCGCCGCTCTATCATACAGGCGCTAAAATGCACTGGTTTGGAAATTTTATTGTGGGCGCCAAATCGGTTATTCTCAAAGGAATAGAACCTCGATGGATCCTGGAAGCAATTTCAGAGGAAAAGATAACGATTGTATGGCTTCTTGTTCCCTGGGCACTTGATATCCTCTTTGCCATAGAAAGCCGGGAGCTGAAGCTTAATGATTTTCAGCTCGACCAGTGGCGACTGATGCACATCGGGGCTCAACCTGTGCCCCCCAGCCTGATTAGAGAGTGGAAAATAATTTTTCCGCACCACCAGTATGATACGAACTACGGTCTTACTGAGTCCGCCGGGCCGGGATGTGTGCATCTCGGCATGGAAAATATGCACAAGGTAGGCGCCATAGGCAGGCCGGGTTTTGACTGGGAGTTCAAGATCGTCGATGATAACAGGGTCCTGGTTTTGGAAGGAAAAATTGGAGAGTTAATGGTCAAAGGCCCGGGTGTTATGAAAGAATATTACATGAACCCTGAGGCAACAAAAGAAACACTCATTGACGGTTGGCTGGCCACCGGCGATATGGCTCGCCAGGATGAAGACGGATTTATCTGGCTTGTTGACAGGAAAAAAGATGTCATCATTACAGGCGGTGAAAATATTTATCCTGTAGATATCGAGGACTTTCTACAAACACATCCTTCTATCCAGGATGTTGCGGTTATAGGTCTTCCGAGCCTCAGACTCGGTGAAATCGCAACCGCCATTGTAAAAGTAAAGCCAGGGCAAGATGTTTCAGCAGGTGATATCGATGAATTCTGCAAAGCACTTCCGAGATATAAAAGACCGAGAAAGATTATTTTTGGAGAGGTGCCCCGTAACCCCACAGGAAAAATCGAAAAGCCAAAACTGAGAAAGCAGTATGGAGAAAAATAAAAACCCGCAGCACAGAATGCTGCGGGTTTTTTGAATGACAACCTGTTTTCATTATTTATCGTCTTTTACTTCCTCAAAATCAGCATCCACAACATCCTCATCAGCCTTTGCCGAATCTGCATTTCCGGCGTCACCATCCCCAGGAGAATCTCCGGCAGCCTGCTCCTGGCCGGCCTGGGATGCCTGCTGATACATGGCTTCGGCAAGCTTATGGGAAGACTGGGTCAACTCTTCGCTCAGTTGTTTGATTTTTTCCACATCTTCGCCTTCCATTGCAGTTTTAAGGTTGCTGACGGCCTCATCAATCTTTGTTTTTGTCTCAGCATCTACCTTGTCGCCAAGATCCTTGATCGATTTTTCGGTCTGATAAATAAGAGAATCCGCGGTATTCCTCGCTTCAACAAGCTCTTTTTTCTTTTTATCATCTTCAGCGTGGAGTTCAGCATCTTTAACAAGCTTGTCGATTTCCTCCTTTGGCAGGCCTGAAGATGCTGTAATCTGGATCGACTGCTCTTTACCTGTGGCCTGATCTTTTGCCGACACATTGACAATGCCGTTCGCATCAATATCAAACGTGACTTCAATCTGGGGTATACCTCGCGGCGCAGGCGGGATACCCACAAGTTCAAAGCGTCCAAGTGTCTTGTTCCCTTCCGCCATCTCTCTTTCACCCTGAAGAACGTGAATTGAAACCGCCGGTTGGCTATCGGCAGCAGTGGAAAAAACCTGGCTTTTTTTAGTCGGTATTGTTGTATTCTTTTCAATCAGCCGTGTCATCACACCACCGAGGGTTTCGATACCAAGAGATAGGGGTGTTACATCGAGAAGCAGAACATCTTTTACATCTCCCTTAAGAACACCGCCCTGGATTGCAGCCCCGACAGCAACAACTTCATCAGGATTGACGCCCTTATGAGGCTCCTTGCCAAAAATTTTCTTTACTCTTTCCTGGACCGCAGGCATCCTAATCATACCGCCCACAAGAATAACTTCATCAATATCTCCGGCGGCAATACCGGCATCTTTCATTGCAGTTGTGCAGGGTTTTTCCAGTTTATCAAGGAGATCACTGATAAGCGACTCAAGCTTTGCCCTTGTGATCTTTATATTAAGATGCTTTGGGCCACTTGCGTCAGCAGTGATAAACGGCAGGTTTACATCTGTCTCCACAGAAGAAGAAAGCTCCATTTTAGCTTTTTCCGCACCTTCCTTAAGGCGCTGAAGGGCCATTTTGTCACTTCTAATGTCTATACCCTGGTCTTTCTTAAATTCATCGGCAAGATAGTTAATAAGGCGAAGATCAAAATCTTCTCCTCCCAAGTGTGTATCACCATTAGTTGCTTTTACTTCAAAGACGCCTTCACCGATTTCCAATACAGAGATATCAAATGTGCCACCGCCAAGATCAAAAACAGCTATTTTTTCTTCAGCTTTCTTGTCAAGACCATAAGCCAGTGCTGCTGCAGTCGGTTCATTAATAATTCGCAACACATTTAAACCCGCAATTTTTCCTGCATCCTTGGTTGCCTGTCGCTGGCTGTCATTAAAGTATGCCGGAACAGTTATAACGGCATCCGTTACTGTTTCCCCCAGGTATTCTTCAGCTGTCTTTTTTATATTGGCAAGAATAAATGATGATATCTCGGCAGGACTGTATTGTTTGTCCCGAAGGTTAATTCTTATATCCCCATTTGATGCCTGTTCGATTTTAAAAGGAAGTATTTTCATATCATCCTGGACAGCAGGAGAACCGAATTTACGGCCTATCAATCGTTTTACGCCAAAAACAGTATTTTCAGGATTTGTAATCGCCTGGCGTTTTGCAACTTGTCCGACCAGACGTTCGTCGTTGTCTGATATAGCTATAATTGACGGTGTTGTTCGCCCACCCTCAGGGTTTGTAATCACATTGGCGTCCCCGCCTTCCATGACCGCTACACATGAATTTGTTGTACCAAGATCTATTCCGATCACCTTGCCCATTTGTTTTCCTCCTTATGCCGCCACATGGAATTTAAACTTGCCTGTAATCATTGGCAGCCCGTAATTTGTATTGAACTCCTAAACCGCTGATAATATCACTGCGGAATCTTTATTTCTTTTCGCTGTCCTTTGCCGGTTCTTCACATGACTCACTTTCTTTGCTTGCCACATTTCCGGCACCCGGTTCATCTTCCGGTTTTGCCGAGGAAACGATGACCATCGCAGGTCGAACAAGTCGGTCATGCATGATATAACCTTTTTGAAGCTCTTTGATGACAATATTCTCAGGGTGATCCTCTGTTTCTTCCTGCATGACTGCCTGATGAAAGCTGGGATCAAAAGATTCTCCTATGGATTCTATCGGTTTGACATTAAATTTATGAAAAACCTTCAGCATTTCCTTAAGGGTCATGTCAACCCCTTCAACCAGACTGTTCTTTGCTTCAGGATCCGTACCGGATGATTCGATGGCCCTTTCAAGATTGTCAATAACCGGCAGAATTTCCCTGACAAGTGTTTCATTGGCAAATTTTTTGAATTCCGCTGTCTCCCGGGTGACCCGCTTTTTGTAATTATCAAATTCCGCAGACAGCCTTAAAAATCTATCGTGTACTTCTTTAGCCTCTTTCCGGGCAACCTGAAGTTCATCTGGTTCTTTATTTGGTTCTTCACCGAATTCTTCACCGGGTTCTTCATCTGGTTCTTCATCTGATTTGCCTGATTCGTCATAAGGTGTTCCATCAGGAATCTCATCTTTACAGACGTTGTCTCCATCTATTTCCAGATCCTTTTTTTCAGGTTCAGCTTTGTCCGAAATTTCTATTTTGGTTTCCTCTTTTGACATGATAAAAATACTTGTGTTCTGTTTTTATTAGAAAAATTAATTTAAATATAAAATAATTGAAATTTAGGTGAAAAATAAGACCTGAAACGTTAATGTCAAGGGATGTATAGGATTTTATTCCTAATATCGGGCCAAAAAATCGGGCCAAAAAATCGAAAATAAGAAGGTTAGGCCTGGCTGTGCACTTTCTATCGAACTTTTTTTGAAAGATAAACCGCAACTTGACCGGGATCGATCCGCGACACAGACCGCCTCACTTATCGCTGCTTCCTTCCGGACCTGACGAAGTTCATGGGTGTCTGTTGCGCGGCGGCCGGCCAGAACAATTTACAATCTGGAAAAAGGCCTTAAGAAAGAATTCAGCCCCGCATAAAGCGGATTTCGGGTAAAGGGCACCGCTAACTCCCCGCCTAGCACAACCAGGTTGCTGTTGTATATCTTTCAAAAATCATTTTTTCAAGGCAAAATTTCAATAACCCGATATGCCGGAAAAAACATCCCCACCCGATCATCCAATCCAGTGGACGTTCCCATTATTTATTGACAATACAGGCGTTGTATTATACGGCATAAATTAATATTATTTAAAATGTTTTTAAGACGTTATGACTTTTCAACATGATTATTTTCTGAGCAAAGTATCTCGGACGATTGCAACGTATAATATGTTTGCACCGGGAGATTCGGTTCTTGTCGGTGTTTCCGGGGGGGCTGACTCAACTGCGCTTCTTTATACTCTTATTGATCTGTCTGCTGAATTATCTTTGACCCTTGCTGTTGCCCACTTCAACCATGAAATAAGAAAAGAAGAAGCAGATAAAGAGGCTGCATTCGTGCAGTTTTTGGCAGAAAAACTGGCACTTCCTTTTTATATAAAAAATGAGAATGTTTTAAGTTTCAGGAAACAAAACCGATTGTCCCTGGAAGAAGCTGCCAGAAAATTGCGCTACAGGTTCTATTTTAATGTGGCAGAGAAAAAAGGCTTTAATAAAATCGCGCTTGGCCATCACTCGGATGATAATGCAGAGCAGGTGCTGATGAATCTTATACGTGGAAGCGGACTTAAGGGTTTGTCAGGAATACCGGCTATAAGGCAGAATATGATTGTACGTCCCCTGATCCATTCTTCAAGGAAAGAAATAGAAAAATTTATCCAAAAAAGGGATCTCAGGCATGTATTAGACGCATCAAATCAAGATAGCCGATATCTAAGAAACAGGATAAGGAACAGCCTGCTGCCCATTCTTGAAGAGTCTTATAACCCTGGAATAAAAGAAAATCTGAACAGACTTTCAAACATTATCACAGACGAGGAAGACTGGATCTCGACGTTTGTTGAGACGGAATTTAAAAAAAATGTTGTTGTCGCTAAAGATAAATCACTCCTTTTTGCAGTATCCTGGATTGAAGGAATCCATCTTGCGCTCAAAAGGCGTATACTCAGGCATGCCATTCAAATCATCAAAGGGGATTTAAGGCGTATTGAGTTTGGTCATATTGATGCCGCAGAAGAGCTTGTGTCATGCAAATCGGGCTGTAAAAGCATTGACCTGCCTGATGGCTTAAGAGTTGAGCGAAGCGATGGTTTTGTTAAAATATTAAAATGTTATAACAAATCAAGAAGAGGAAGAGCTGATTGCGCGAAAGCTGAGGCTGCCCCGTTTAATTATATTTTTTTTAAAACAGGATTCAAGCCCGGTGTGTTTCATATTAAGGAGACAGGAGCTAAGCTATCATTCTCTGTTGTTGATTCCGGCTCTGAATTTAATGTTTACTCTTCCAATTCGGGGATCGCCTTTATGGATATGGACCGGATCGATTTTCCCATTATCGTAAGAAGTATCCGTCCTGGTGACCGATTTACACCTCTCGGAATGACGGGTTCCCAAAAAGTAAAAAATTTTTTCATTAACAACAAGGTTCCGAGGCATAGGCGCTTGTTATGTCCTGTTCTTGTAAGCAGAAAAAGGATAATCTGGTTGGCAGGATACAGAATTACCGATTCCGCAAAAGTAACCTCTGAAACAGTGAAAATACTTAAGATTGAACTTTTACTTGCTAAATAGCCTGCTGATGATTATCTTTTGTAATTGGTTATTTAGGTATTTAAGTGTTGTTTAGGAAAAACCAGTTAGAGAATAAGCTCATAATTTTTTATGTTCAGGAGGTATTAATTGAATCAGTTTTATAAAAATCTGTCTTTATGGCTTGTCATAATATTGATGATGGTCATGCTTTTTAATATGTTCAACAAGCAAACCGTCTCTGAGACAAATATAAGCTACACGGAATTTCTCTCTATGGTTGAGGATGAGCGTGTTACGGATGTCGTCATACAGGGACAGGAGCTTTTCATTAGGGATGTCAATGGTGCAAGATATAAAGTTTATGCCCCGCAGGACAATGACTTGATCCGTACATTAAGGGAAAGGAACGTCACAATAAAGGCAAAACCGCCGGATGAAAGCCCGTGGTTTATTTCGATCCTTGCGTCATGGTTTCCTATGATCATACTGATCGGCGTATGGATTTTTTTCATGCGTCAAATGCAGGGCGGAGGAGGAAAAGCGCTTTCATTTGGAAAAAGTAAAGCTCGTCTACAATCCGACCAGATGGGAAAAGTGACTTTTGAAGATGTTGCAGGGGTTGAAGAAGCAAAGGAACAGCTCACAGAAATAATAGACTTTCTAAAAGAACCAAAAAAATATACCAAACTGGGTGGCCGTATACCCAAAGGCGTTCTTCTTGTAGGAGCGCCTGGAACAGGAAAAACGTTAATGGCCAGGGCCATAGCAGGTGAGGCGGGTGTCCCGTTTTTCAGTATCAGCGGGTCTGATTTTGTTGAGATGTTCGTCGGCGTGGGTGCGTCACGTGTGAGGGATTTATTTGTCCAGGGCAAAAAGAATGCGCCATGTATCATTTTCATTGATGAAATAGATGCCGTGGGCAGACATCGTGGTGCCGGCCTCGGCGGTGGCCATGATGAAAGAGAGCAAACCTTAAACCAGTTACTTGTTGAAATGGACGGTTTTGAATCAAACGAAGGCGTAATTCTGATATCAGCCACAAACAGGCCTGATGTACTTGATCCTGCACTTTTGCGTCCCGGCCGTTTCGACCGCCAGGTTATTGTTCCACTTCCCGATATCAAAGGGCGGGAAGGGATTCTTAAAGTACACATGAAGAAAACACCTATTGCTTCTGACGTGGATGTGATTGTTCTTGCAAAAGGAACACCTGGCTTCTCCGGTGCCGACCTTGAAAACCTGGTGAATGAAGCAGCACTTATTGCCGCTAAAAATAACCAGGAAAAACTTGAAATGGACGATTTTGAAGAATCAAAAGATAAAGTCTTTATGGGAATGGAGCGCAAATCAAAGGTAATAAAGGAAGAAGACAGGAAAACAACCGCATATCACGAGGGAGGACATGCCCTTGTAGCGCGTTTCCTGCCAGGGACTGATGTTATCAACAAAATTACTATCATTCCCAGGGGACAAGCAGCAGGTTTGACATGGTTTTTACCGGAAGAACGTGACTTCAAATACAAAGATCAGCTTGAAAGTGACCTGTCGGTTGCTTTTGGCGGTCGTGTGGCAGAAGAGCTCGTTTTCGGCAGAATCAGCACCGGTGCTTCCAATGATATCAAACAGGCCACAGAGCTTGCCCAGAATATGATTAGAAATTGGGGGATGAGCGAAAAGCTTGCGCCGCTATCCTTTGGACGGAATGAAGAGCAGATATTTCTAGGAAGGGAGATCCAGCAGCACAGAGACTATTCAGAAGAAACGGCAAAGGAAATCGACAAAGAGATATCCCGCCTGATCACCGATAATTATAAACGGGCCAAAAAAATTCTTGGAGAAAACATGGATATACTTCACAGTCTGGCTGATCTCCTTCTTGAAAAAGAAACTGTTATGGGCAAGGAACTGGATGAGCTGATCTGTTCCATGCGGCCGGATGTTGAACTGCCGTTCCTTAAAAACAAAAACAGCGAGAACACTGAGAAAACTTCCAGCAACGACAATGAGTGATCAAGTCAATCTTGCACGAAACAAGCAAAGTCCCTGCCTTGACTTTGATAGTGATCTTAACCAGGGCAGGCGCACCCGTATAATGGGTGTACTTAATGTAACACCGGATTCTTTTTCAGACGGGGGGGAATTTGCCAACCACGACATAGCGCTTTCTCATGCTGAGAAAATGGTAGAACAGGGTGCGGATATTATTGATATCGGCGGAGAATCCTCCCGCCCTTTTTCAGATCCGGTTTCATTGGAAGACGAAATCAGCCGAGTTCTGCCGGTGATAGAAAAGCTGGCTCAAAAGATTACCGTTCCAATTTCAATCGATACCACCAAGTCAGATGTGGCAAAAAGGGCTATTGATGCCGGTGCCTGCATAATTAACGACATCAGCGCCTTGCGCCTCGACCCTAAAATGGCTGAAATTGCAGCAGAAGCAGGCGTTCCTGTTATTATAATGCATATGAAGGGCGCGCCAAAAATCATGCAAGAAAATCCACAATATGACGACCTTATAGGAGAGATCAAAACGTTTCTTGCGAATGCTGTGGATACAGCTGTTAAAAACGGTATTTGCCGATCAAAAATAATCATTGATCCGGGCATAGGTTTTGGAAAAACCTTTGAACATAACTTTATGATATTAAATAATCTTAAAGCGTTTAAATCAATCAAGGCTCCGATTCTTGTCGGGCCGTCAAGGAAAGCATTTATCCGTGACAAACTAAAAGATATCGCCGGCAAAGATGCCGCCCCCCCTGGGCCTTGTTCACAGATTGTTGAAACAGGGACCCAGGCGGCTGTTGCGGCGGCTGTTTTAAATGGAGCTGATATCGTTAGGTGTCATGATGTGGCCGAAACCCGGGTAACATTAAAAATAATAGATGCCATAAGGAAATCTTGTTAAAATGCTGCTTGTTATAGATATCGGAAATACGAATACGGTGATCGGAATTTTTAAGAAAGACAACCTTGTAACAAACTGGCGTATACGAACGGAAAGAAGAACAACCGGAGATGAATTTTCTGTTCTTGCGTCAGGCCTTTTTAAGGGAAGTGGTATTCAATTCAAGGATATACAAAGAACCATCATTTCCTGTGTCGTACCTCCTGTTGTCGGTGTTTACGACGCCTTCTGCAGAAAATATCTTAACCATGCACCTGAATGGATAGATGCCGCATCTTCCGGTATTATGCCGATCTTATACGGCAACCCGTCGGAAGTGGGGGCAGACAGAATTGTCAACGCGGTTGGTGCATACTATAAGTATAAAAAAAGTCTGATTATTGTTGATTTCGGCACTGCCACCACCTTTGATGCTGTTTCTCAAAATGGAGAATATCTTGGCGGCGCAATTTCACCCGGGATTATGATCGCCTCGGAAGCACTTTTTGCTAATGCATCCAAACTGCCAAGGGTGGACCTCTTGACCCCTCCACAAAAAGTCATTGGAAAAGATACCTCTGCAAGCCTGAAGTCCGGGATTGTTTTCGGATATGCCGGTCTTGTGGACGGGATAGTCAAACGAATGAAAACAGAGATGAAAACAAAGCCTACAGTCGTCGCCACAGGCGGCCTCTCGGAACTGATCGGCCAGGTATCGGAAACAATTGATGCAATTGAACCTGATCTGACTCTCCAAGGACTGAAAATTATCAGTTCAGCCAGAAGCACCCGATAAAAAACTCCTGAAAAAATCGAAGGCCTGGTAGGATGGGTCATGCCTTATTACCCTTCCTATTGTGATTTGATCGATGATAAGACGTTCTGATTATTACTGATATGCTTTACTTCTATGCCTGATACGAACAACAAGTACGAGCAAACGTTCACCCTGGATATTACATATAACACGGTATGTTCCAATTCTGTATTTCCAGAAACTGGCCCAATTACCTTTCAGTGGTTCACCAAAACGTCGAGGATCTTCGTCAGTTGTTATATGTTCTCTGAGGAAACGAAGAATTTTTTTTTGAGCTTGCGAATCTATTTTTTTGAATTCTTTTCGAGCAGAATTTTCAAATTCAACTGTCCATGCCAACATCTTTCTCCAGTTCGTCCAGAGTATAAGTGCGACTACGACCAGCTTTAAAGTCTTCCAATCGCACTTCAGCTAAATAGATGTCCTCAAGATCGGTTAAATGTCGTACAATAGCCTCTCGGGCATAGTAAGATTTTGTTCGATTTGTTATCTTTGCCAATCTGATAAGGCGTTTTTCAACTTCTTCCGGTAATCGCAACGCAAGCATTGTTTCTATCTCCTTTTTTTTATGTTATATATGTATAGCATTGTATTGTTTGTATGTCAATAAACATCCGCATATCAAAAATCAATATTTGATTGGGGTATGTGCGCGAATTGCATGTTCAAGTTGATCACGTGTCATTTGTAACCCTGAGCAATCTTACATGAGCTCGTGTGCCCAGAAGTTCATTCAATGGATAGCGCAAAGGATCCTGTTCAGAAACAATTGGCCGCATAACAAATGCTCCGTTTTTCCAGTTTTTACATGTGTAGATAATAAAACTATAGTTTTATTTTGTAAATAGTTGTTTTTATTTTTAAACTATTGTTTGCTTGGCGGCAATAATATTTCTGGGAGTGCGACTGACCATTTTTTCAATCGTTCTCAACTGGAAAAATGCGGCAGTTTACTTTAATGCATAGACAGTCATTGTCGTTTATGTGTGGTATTCCTTACCCATAGAATGAAACAGTAGAAAAAAAAATAGAATGCGTCATGCCGCATTAAGTGGGTGGATATTTTTTAACTCCTTCTGAAAACGCCGCTCGGATTCCCAAAGGTCTTTTGCGTACTGTGCGTTGAGCCAGAATTCAGGAGAATTTCCGAACAGACGAGACAATCGCAATGCCATAATGGAGGTGATGGACCGTCTTTCTCGTAAAAGCTCATTGATCGTTTGACGGGAGACTCCCAACGCATCTGCCAATAATGTGGTAGTCAAACCATAATCCGGCATGAAATCCTCTCGAATCATTTCGCCGGGATGTGTCGGAGGGATTGTTCTTTTTGTTGTATTCGATATAGCCATGATTTAACTCCTTAGTGATAATCGGTTATCTCAACGTCAAAGGCGTCACCATCCATGAACCGGAAACAAATGCGCCATTGGTCGTTGATGGAAATTGAATATTGTCCTTCCCGGTTGCCTCTGAGGGCATGTAATCGATTGCTTGGAGGTACCCTTAAATCATTTATATTTGTTGCAAAGTGAATGTATTCCAAGCGGCGAATCGCCCCTCGAATCAAAGTCGAAGGTAACTTTTTTGATTTGCCCTTGGTATAAACCTGATGGGTTTCCTTATTGGCAAAAGTTTTAATCATACCCCAATGTGTAATCTGTCACGTGACAGTTGTCAAGAAAAAAACGCAACAGTTTTTTATTCCTTGGGAGTCACTGTAGTTTTGGTGTGATAGTCCCTACCACTACCCATCATGAATAATTGACAAAATAGGGAGCATGAAGATGAGGTGAGAGCAATAATCTGGACATTGCCTCCAGCAAAATATATCAAGAATGGTTTCCCTGAACCGGGAACACCAAATTCGAAAAGTGACATACATCGACCTGGCATTAATATAGAAGTAGACCTCAATAAACTCATACAAAGTATAGTGGTATCGCCAGAGTCTAATAACGCCCATTATAAAAAAGTTGAAACACTATTAATAAAATACAAATTCGGGTCAATTCCATTAAAAGTATCTGATCTGTCAGGTGACCCTGTATGGTAGAAGTATAGAAAAACTATCACATAACCAGCAAATTAACTCGGACGCAAATTCCGCTGCGCTCCATTTGCACCGGTTATTTGCGACGTTGGCGTTTTCATGTCATACTATCATGTTTAAAAAAATGCTTGCCTCATAGTGTCTTTGAGTGTACAATCAAAAGTACAATTAGGAGGTAGAAAAATGGGTAAACTATCAAATATCATTCCAGTGAGTGACTTGAGACAGGATGCTGCCAAGCTCTTGAAACAATTGCAAAACGACAAAGAACCTTTGATTATCACCCAAAGAGGAAGAGCAACAGCCGTAATGCTCGGCGTCGATGCCTATGAGAAACTTGAACATGAAAAAGAAATACTGCGTCTATTGGCCAAGGGGGAAAGGGAAATAGAAGCAGGTAAGGGGCATGAACTGGATACTGTCCTTGCTGAAGCAGACGCACTTTTGAACAAGGAGCCTTTGTGAAGATTCAATTTACCCCCTCTGCCAGGGCCCAATTTCTTTCTGCGTTATCATATATCCGTAATGACAAACCTTCGGCTGCTGTAAATTTTCGAAATCGTGTTGAAAAAATTTTAAGAAGACTTGAGGATTTCCCAAAATCCGGAAGAATCATACCGGAATTTCCAGAACTTCCATACCGAGAGGTGATAATATCGCCATATCGGTTTTTTTATAGAATCAAAACAGATGTCGTTTGGATAGTTGCAGTCTGGCATGGTGCACAACTTCCAAAGGAACCAGCGCATTAACGCCAACAATCGCTTACACAGCCGACCGGGCTACAGCGGCGCTTTTTGAAACCCTGTTGGATAGCGGTGCTTTTTTAAATTGACGCACCCCTTAATTCAAAGCCTGAACAAAGCCTTTTATACTGTTTGCAATAAAAAACCTTTCTCTTTTTCGGGTATCATCATCCATTAAAGAAAAACCGGAAAGCAGCGCATCTTCAGCAAAAAGCCGGGACATTATTTTTTCTTCGAGACCGGCCCCATGTTTTTTATCAATCTCATCTTTTATAATATCCTGCCACAATAACAGCTGATCTTTGTGTTTTTTCAGCATTTTTACTGCTGAACCTCTTCTGCCGCAATGCCCGTAACATATATATTCCGGTGCGGTTTTGACAAGTCTGTCAATGCTGTTGATGAAGATGTCTGGAAAAAATTTAGGCG
>JAFDJC010000232.1 GCA_019307665.1 Deltaproteobacteria bacterium
CTCCCAGAAAAATGGCGTCATATCCTTCTTCGAAAAGTTCATTCAATGATGCCGTTCTTCCGATCACCTGGTTGCACTCAAGTTTTGCGCCAAGCTTTTCAAGAGTTGCAACTTCGGAAAATACGATCTCTTTTGGCAGCCTGAATTCGGGAATACCGTAAACAAGAACTCCTCCCGGTTTGTGGAAGGCTTCAAATATTGTGACGTCATGTCCTTTAAGGATCAGATCGCCTGCAACAGTCAGGCCCGATGGCCCGGATCCGACAACCGCTATTTTTTTACCTGTGGGTTCAGCTTTGACGGGAAGCTCGCTGTCACCGCTTTTTCTTGCATAGTCTGCGGCAAACCGTTCCAGATTACCGATAGCAACCGGTTCACCTTTTTTACCCACTATACATTTCCCCTCGCACTGTATTTCCTGGGGACATACCCTGCCGCATACTGCAGGCAGGCTGTTTTTTTCCCATAATTTACTTGCAGCACCTGAAAAATTTCCTTCTTTTATCAAACTTATAAATCCAGGTATATCTACACTGACAGGACAGCCATCTATGCAGGCAGGTTTTTTGCACTGCAGGCATCTTTCAGCTTCTTTCATAGCAGCTTCGGGGCTGTATCCGTTAGGGACCTCATCAAAATTTTTTGCCCTGACTTTTGCCTCCTGCTCGGGCATCAGCTGCCGGGGGATTTTTTCTTTTTTTTCTTTTTTCTCAGTCATTATTTCCTCCATCAGAAAGACTACTCGCCATATTCTTCGTAAGACTCTTTTTCTTCGGCTGTGTAAGCCTGTAGTCGTTTTGCTAACTCATCAAAATCAACTTTATGGCCATCAAATTCCGGGCCGTCCACGCATGCAAATTTTGTCTCGCCACCGACGGAAACCCGGCATCCGCCGCACATACCAGTTCCGTCGATCATTATCGGATTGAGGCTTACAAGAGTTTTAACATCGAAATCTTTTGTGATTTTTGAAACAAATTTCATCATCGGAACCGGGCCAATGCCCACAACAAGTTTTACGTCATTGCTTTCAAGCACCTCTTTCATGACATCGGTCACAAAACCGTGGTGCCCGTAAGAACCATCGTCGGTACATATGTGCAGCCTGTTGGAAACCGCCTTCATCTTGTCTTCAAGTATAAGTAGATCTTTGTTTCTTGCGCCTATAATACTGATTACGTTATTGCCTATTTCCTTTAAGCCGCGGGTGATTGGGTACAAAACAGCCACTCCGGTGCCTCCGCCGACACAAACAACAGTTCCTGTTTTTTCAATATGGGTTGCTTGCCCAAGCGGACCTATTACATCTTCATATCCGTCGCCCACCTGCAAGGTTTTAAACAGGGCTGTAGATTTCCCAACAATCATATAAATAATCGTTATCGTTCCTTTTTCAGGATCAGTGTCAGCCATGGTTAAAGGTATTCTTTCTCCGGTTTCATTTGCCTTTAAAATGACAAATTGTCCGGGCTTTGCTTTTTTGGCTATTAGCGGCGCCTCTATTTCATTCAGAATCACCGTGCCCTGAGCCATCTCTTCCCGCTTAACAATTTTAAACATATCGATCCTCCTGAATATTCCCTATCCTGCCTGTAATTAAGAAAGGGGATTAAACTGCAAACAAAAAAGATAAGCGTATTTTTACTAAAAATCAACTAAAATCATATATTGACCTTTAAAAAATTTGATGTTAATGGCAAAGTTTCTTAACGCACGGAGCATAAAAGGAACTATTTGATGAAACTGTTTGACAGCCATTGTCATCTGGACGACAAATCTTTTTGCAGAGATATTGACGTTGTAATTAACAGGGCAAAAGATGCCGGTGTTGATGCTGTGATGATTGTCGGCATTACGGAGAAAAGCTCATCAAAAGCTGTTGAACTTGCGGAAACGAGACCGGGTATTTATGCTTCAGTGGGTATACATCCCCATGATGCATCAAGCTTTTCTGAAAAAGCATTGGCTAACCTCAAGGAACTTGCCGTCAAGCCTGCTGTGCATGCGTGGGGGGAGACCGGGCTTGATTTTAACCGCATGTATTCGCCGAGAGATGATCAGGAACTAAGTTTTAAACGGCAGATTGAAGCAGCCTGTGAGCTTAACCTGCCGCTGATTTTCCATGAAAGGGATAGCCAGGGCCGTTTTTTAGAAATTTTAAACGCATATAAAAACCAAATCCAAAAAGGTGTTGTGCATTGCTTTAGCGGTAACAGGGAAGAGCTCAAAGCCTATCTCGATTTTGGCCTTTATATCGGTATCACCGGCATTTTAACCATAAAAAGCCGCGGTGAAGATTTGCGCAGGCTTGTCACAATGATACCGGCGGATCAGATTCTTGTTGAAACAGATGCGCCATACCTGACACCAGCGCCTGAAAAAAACAAAACCCGGCGTAATGAGCCTGCTTTTGTCCGTTCAACCCTATTGAAGCTTGCCGAGGTCAGAGGTGAGGAACCGGAACATCTTGCGGAAGAAACCTGGAATAATGCATGCAGGCTGTATAATATTTAGTCGCTTCGTATTCTAAATGTAAACTGATGCGCGCTGTTTTGCCTCAATCTTACTCCTAATCAATAAGATTAAGAGTAAGATTGAAATATAATAAATTCTAGACTTCAAGCCATGAGTCAGAGTAAAGTGAATTCCCAAGAATAATATCTACAGTCTTTTTATGATCCTGCATTTCTTTTGAAAGAGAATCCATGTCAGGAGCATTGCCATCCATTGTATTGTGTATCAGGTCGACGATATCCTGGCGTTTGCCTTTGGCTATGTCAGTCAGTTTTTCATCCAGAGGATCAGAGATAACCGAGTACATGCCGTATCTCTCAAGCATTACCATATAAGTCTGGTTGAGAATAGGCCTGAGGTGCGTGGGCGGCCCGTTTGAAATGTTGGACAGACCGCATGTGCTCTTTGCGCCCGGGGCAATATCCTGAACCATCATCTGAAAATTCATCAGGCTTACGAGCTGAGGTTGCTGAATATTGACCGGAGTTACGATGCCGTCTACCCAGATGCGTTCATTCTCAATGCCTGCTTCGTTAGCGGCATAAAGAAGTTCCACAGCGAGTGCAGCGCGTTCATTCTCATCACGCGGCAAGCCGTCAGGTCCCCACATCAAAGCTATGAAATCAGCATTGTATTCAGCGGCAAGGGGGATCATTTTTTCATAGCGTTCAGGTCGCGCCATTATTGAATTAATGAGGTGAGGGGTGCCGACATCCTTGAGTACTTTAAGAGCAGCCTCAATTGCATCGATATTTGAAGTATCCAGTACCAGCGGAATATCCTGAACAACTTCCTGAACAGTTTCAACAACCCAGGGCATAAGTTCATGCCCGTCTTTTTTAGCAGGGCCAAGGTTGATATCGATGTAATCCATACCCTTTGCCTTCTGGTCAAGGGCCTCTTCCTGTATCGGCTTTGGATCGCGTTCCTTGAATGCGATGCCGATCTTTGTTGAAATAACGTTTAAACTTTCACCTAATAGTAGCATGTGCTACCTCCTGTTATTATTTTTTAAAAAAACAGGACAGCCGGAGAAGGGCCGTCCTGTAAATTTCCAGATAACCAATCTGTTATTTTTGTTTAATAAACGCCGGAAGATGGGCGGCTTCCCTTGGCCCGACTGTGATTTTCCAGCCCGGAAGCTCTTCTTCAATGTCACCTGCAATAGCAGCCGCATATCCCGGTATGATAAGCTCATTATTCTTGATTTTGTCTGCGATTCCGCACTTTTTCACAAACGCGCCGACATCATCACCCGCAAATTTACCTGCAGCCCATGCCGTCAGAACTGAAAGCCCTTCGGAATCCTTGATGAGCAGCCATGACGGAACTTTGCTTGCTTCTATTTCACCTGAAACAATGAAGTATGTGAGAGCAAAGTTGGTTGTAATCAGAACCGGTGAATTTTCATCCGGGTTTCCAATCTCGTAAATGCCCTCTTTAACCGTCATCGGACGTTGCGGATCAGTAAAAATGTTCAGACGTTCCAGGAGAAGCGGGAATATGCTCTCTGCAATAAAATCCGAAACAACAACTATTCCACCGTATTTGGCAACAAACATTCCTGCAATAAGTGCTTCCATGTCGAGATTTGAAGCCATTTCACACGGGAATGTGATGGTCGGAAATCCGAGTGATTTGTTGGAACTTTTCAGAGCAGCTCTGCGAATAGCAACCTGGTCTTCAAGAGACTGCTTGATCTCTCTTGCTCCTGAATCGAGTATCAGGTCCTTTATCCCCATTCCTGTTAACTTGTCGCTAAGTGAAATCAGCGCTTCGACAGAGTCAGCCTTGATGGCCAGAGGAAGGTCGTTGTCCTTGGCAAGGGCGCCGAAATCATCTGCGTTTGCCTCGGTGGCTGCATAAATGAGTGGGCGCTTAAAGCCACAAGCTTCGACACCAGCCTTCATGACACCGGCATCACCACTCATAAGAATTACATTGAATTCCGATGTTTCAGCTATCTTTTTGGCTGTATTTGCAAATGCGTCCTTGTCGCCGTTTACATCTTTAACAGCTACAAGCTCGGGCCTTAAATTAAAGCCGACTCTTTCATACTGAAATACGTTCCATACGGTAAGCTTAGCCTCAAGATCGGATTCCGAAATGTCAGATCCGATTGTTGCAGCAAGAAGCGTCGGGTTAAAGAATGTCTTTTCATGCCTGTAGAGAACAGTCTCTCCGCCGGTCTTTCCAACGCGAACTCCTTTTCCGATATCAACCTGGCGGATTGGCGGTGCCGATGCTTCGGCAAGTTGCTCCCGTGCTTCATCAGACACATACGGGCAACTGTCAAGCTCAGCCTTGCCGGACGCTAGATTCATAGCAAATGCAAGGCATGTGGGTACACCGCATTCCTTGCAGTTGGTTTTCGGCAGGAGTTTGAAAATTTGAATTCCGGTTAAAGCCATTTTTGTCTCCTTATCCTTATTTCAACCTGAATTGATTGTGTTATTTATATTGACATGTTTAAAAACCCGCCACAGGTTTTTCGAACATGTTTAAAATTATAGATACCAGGTGCAGATTATTTATCCACACCTGGTATCTATCTGTTATTATTATACGAGCGGATCCATTTTAAGGGCAGGATGTCCCTTTTCTTCGAGCCACGGAAGGATCTCTTCCTCTGTAATTCCCACTGTCTCATCCGCTATCATATCATAAAGA
>JAFDJC010000052.1 GCA_019307665.1 Deltaproteobacteria bacterium
ATGCTGAAAACCATAGAAAGCTTTTCTTACTATGACAGGGTAAACTTGAATGCCTTTTATTTTATCAACGCCCGATTAAAGCCTGAGCGACAACTGTTCAAACTGGCCTACGAACTCGGCCGCGTATTAATCATGACTCACTCCATACAACAGGGCGGGAGTCCGTTTGCATTAAAGTCCGATGAACCGAAAAACAAAAAAAAACCATTTACCGCCCACCGTGCGGCGCGGCGATTTGCAGCTTGTTTTCTCATGCCGGAACCTGCTGTTCGCGAAACTGTGAGTCAGCTTGGAATACAAAACGATCAATGGTCATATGACTTGTTAATGCGCATCAAACACCGCTTCGGCATTTCCGCGGAAACGTTTCTCTACCGCCTGAACGAATTGGGGTTAATTGATCCCTTTCTGGCAGAGCTTTTCGAAAAAAAGATCAAAACTTTTTACAAGAAAACCAACTTTGGTGAACCGGATTATTCCCGACGAATACTGACGCACAATGGCAGGCTATGGGATCTGGTATTGCTGGCGAAGCAGGTGGAGGCGTATCGAGAAGAAGTGAATAAAATTGAAAGCGTGTTAAAGTGTTGGAAAGTTGTAAAAGCGTGATAGTCTTCATGGCTTTTCCAAAAGTGAACGCACTAAGTTTAGAATTTGCGTTGGAACAATTATTAAGTAATGCATTTTAAGGAAATACAAACATGGAAACAAAAATAGTTGTGTTTAAAAACAGGGGAATAAGGCGTGTGTTACATAATAATGAGTGGTGGTTTTCAGTTGCCGATATTATTGAAGCATTGACAGATAGTACTGATCCGCGGCAATACATAAAAAAAATGCGCCAACGTGATTCGGAATTAAATTCCTACTGGGGTACAATTTGTACCCCCCTTCGTGTAAAAACTATTGACGGTAAGATGCGTAAAATAAACTGCGCTAACACCGAAGGCGTTTTCCGCATTATCCAATCCATTCCGTCACCCAAGGCTGAGCCTTTCAAACGCTGGTTGGCCAAGGTCGGTTAGCGACCACCACTTTCGGCTCTTTATCGCCAAAGAGAAAAAAGAGCAGCCCCAGGCCGGAGTTTTTTCCTGTTATGGACTGAGTCCGATCACCACGGTGCCGCTGTTTTAACCAAAAAATTTGCTCTTTGAAAATTAGAAACAAAAACAATACATTGCAAACCGGTTAAATTTTTTAGTGTTTTGGGTTGATTTCACCTAAAACCAGGCTATGATTTATTTTTTTGCCCTGCTGGAACTGTTCCCCGCCGCACAGGCGGCTTAGAAAATGAACGTGCAAAGGTTTCTGTTATATCCGCCGTTCCCCGCCGCACAGGCGGCTTAGAAACCCCAAGTCGTGACAAATCGTCACAAGTTATTCATTGCAGAATTATCTGAGCGCTATAGGGGTGGGTACAAATTGTACATACCCTTTCTGTTGAGACTGCAGGAGGCGCCCAACGGATGTTGTGCGCTATAGTGATTATCATAAATATTTTCCGATTAGTTTTTGGAAATATAAACAGAGAAGGCAATTACGGTTCTTTGAAATTCATATATTTTCAATAGGTTGTAATGGGGGTGAATCCCTTTCATGGAAAAGGAACGTTATTATGACAACCACTATAACACAGAAGGCATCTTCCGAATCATCCAATCCGTCACCCAAGGCCGAACCATTCAACCGCTGGCTGGCAAAGGTCGGTTATGAAAGGGTACAGGAAATTGAGGATCCGAAACTGGCTACAAAGAGAACCAAAGCTATGACCAAAAAAACGCTTATACCCAATCCTCAACATACCTATGAGAAGATTAAAGATCTCCTTATTCAAGCCCGTTCTATGGCATTCCAGACGGTTAATACGGAGATGGTTGCCTGTTATTGGAATATCGGCTGTTTGATCATAGAGGAGGAACAGCAGGAAACAGTGCGGGCTGAGTATGCCAAATCAACTTCAACCGGATCGATTCGCTGCAATTGGATACTGTTTTCAATAATTAGCTACTAATTGGATACTATATATGTTAAGGTGCTGGTATGAAAAAACTTACGACCGATAGAATTGAATCATTGGATTTGCCGATAGCCACGGCGTGGTTAATGGGTGAGTGCATGCAAGCACGCGGCAAACAAGATTTGTGGATGCGACAGCGCCCTGAGGTTTTGCAGGCGTTGCGTGAACAGGCCGTTGTGCAGAGCGTGGAGTCTTCCAACCGGATTGAAGGGGTATCCATTGCGGCTGACCGCTTACGGCCCTTAGTGCTGGGAAAGGCGAGGCCACGGGACCGCTCCGAAGAGAAACTGGCCGGATATCGCAGAGCATTGGATTGGATCTTTTCACGCAAACGGCAAGTGTCGTTCAGTCCTGAAGTTGTCTTGAAACTTCACGCACTGGCCCAGGGCGGGATGTCCGGTGATGCTGGCTGCTGGAAATCCAAAAATAATGAAATCATAGAGATTTTGCCAAACAATGAGCGGCGGGTGCGTTTTGTTCCAACACCAGCCTCGGAAACGCCGGATGCCGTGGATAAGTTATGTGTCGTATACCAGCAAATCCGTGAGAATGAACAGGTGCCTGTCTTGTTGACAATTGCCACTTGCATTTTCGATCTACTCTGTATTCATCCGTTTCGAGATGGAAACGGTAGGGCTTCTCGGCTGGCGACCACATTTTTATTGATTCAGGAGGGATTTCTCGTCTGTCGCTTCATCAGTTTGGAAAGAATCGTTGAACAGCGCAAGGAGGAATACTACAAGGTGCTGGAACAGTGTTCCAAAGATTGGCACGATGGAAAGAATAATATAACGGCATGGTGGAACTTTTTTTTATCAGTCCTTAAAAGCGCGTATGGTGAGCTGGCTCAAAAAGTTGAAGACAAAACTTCACCAGGGCCTAAAGGTGATATGGTGCGCCGTGTTATAAATGATCAAGTCGGATCTTTTGTGCTTTCTGAGATTGCCGCACAGGCCCCTGGTGTAAGCCTGTCGCTAATCAAAAAAATACTTATGATGATGAAAAAAGAAGGGGCTGTAAAAATTACCGGCCGAGGCCGTGGTGCTGTATGGGAGATTATTCGAAAAAGATGAACCGATGACGCCGTGGATCGAGGGAATAGCGCAGGCTGAGTATGACAAATAGCTGATCAAAGAGTTTTCAAAAAGACCCTCTGGGAGTTCGGCAAAGTAAAATTCTCAAAAACCTGGGAGAAAACCAAAACAGAAATGAATTAAATACACTATCCCCGGAATTGGAAATCAGTGTTTAAAAACAAATTTCAATTAAAGTCTATGCTTCTAAAGCCTTTGCAACAGCTGATGGATTTTTTAAGGCGACTTTTAAAAGAGCTCGCGCAGGTCCAGTAGGAGTTCGTCTGCCTTGTTCCCAATTTTGAAGAGTAGAGACACTGACACCAAGCATAAGGGCAAATTCACTTTGGGATTTCCGAAGCTTGCTCCTTACCACTTTTATATCCGGTGGGCTGAATTCAAACTTTCTAGTTGGAGCAAGTTTACCTTTTTTAATTTGACCGGCTTGCTTGATACTTTTAACAAGATTGTTGAAGTCTTTTTCTCTCATTATAATAACTCCTTAATAAAATTTCTAAGTGTCTTGAGTTGGGTAGGAGTGAGGTCATCTTGTTTGCTTTTTTTATAAATTAACAACATATAAATCATAGAATTCAGATTATCCCAATAGTATATCAGGCGTAGCCCTCCACGTTTGCCTCTCCCCCGAATGTTACAACGAATTTTTCGAAGGCCTCCACTGCCTTGAATAATCTTTCCAGCTTCAGGACGCAAAACTAAAGCTTCTTGAATCATTCTGTAATCATCATCAGGCAGTAATTCACAAATCAATTTTGTGAAAACAGGTGTCTCGATAAATTCCATACATATTTCTATACGTCATTGACGTACACAAAACAAGAACAATATAGTTATCGGAAAATATTTTTGAATAGATCTCTATAATGTCGAATTGTCAGTTTGCGTAATGGTGGCGACTGCTAAAAGTATGTTCCCCACGCGTGTGGGGATGAACCTACAATCCACGCATCTTTTCACTGCGAAGCGCAGCCGTATTTTTTGAGGACAATATCTCATCTACAGTATCTATCATCTTTTTTTTATCTTTCTGCAGTGTACCACTGATGGGGAGATAGTTTGATGCATGGGCGCCGACAAACTTGAGATTGTCAATAGTGATATTCTCAAAAATAAGCTTCATCTCTTCCAAAGTCTCAAACGGATCAGGAAGTTCGAATTTGCCTGATTCAACTTTGCTGAAAAGCGCTGTGTTCGGGACCGGCGTGTACGTCAGAGCAGCAAGATACCGGGGTTTCATTTTATTGGTGATTTCAGCTGTTGCAACGGCGTGCCTGCGGGCTTTTTCGCCTCGGCCGGCTATGCCCAGAAGTACCATTGAGGAAAGATTTATCCCGGCATTAACAAGGCGCTGGCCCGCCTTAAGCATTTCCTCTGCAGTAACCCCCTTTTTAATCTCACCAAGAAGCTCGTTGTCACCTGTCTCAACACCGAGATAAGCCTTTGTCAAGCCGGCCTCTCTCAATGTTTTCAATTCTGAGGCGCTCTTATTTAGTGTACTTTGGGGCCCGACATAACTGCCAACGTGTCTTAGTGAGGAGAACGCGGAATACAATTCTCTCAAAATTTCCAGGAGTGTGTCGGTATCTATATCAATGGCATCGCCGTCGCACAGAAAAACCTTTTCAAGGTCACCATAATAATCCCTGGCCATTTTAATATCGGTTTTGATTTCGTCAAGAGTACGTATGCGATATTTTCGATCAATGTACATCCCGCAAAATGTACATCGATTGTGTGAACAGCCTATTGTGCACTGCAAAAGATAACTGTTGGCCTCACTGAATGGCCTGAAAATATTGCCTTCGTATCGCATGAAACACCACCCCTTTTTATAAAAACACTAAATATCCGGATTAAACTCGCTAAATAGTTGAATGTTTTTGGTTTTCCTTTTTGATAGGCAGTATATCGGACGGGTATTAGTGAACGATTGTATATAGTATATAGACATTACTCATATTCTTTTTTTTATCCTCAACCTGAATATCAACACGCCATCTTCCCGGCGGGCTCGGAACTTCTACCGGTTCAGGCAACGAATAGCTCTCAATTTTTTTGGTTTGAGGCTTAAGCTCAATAGCCCCCGATTCAAAAGTTGGCTGGGAACCTAAATTTCCGGGCGCAAAGCCCTTTAGATAGAGGGTTTCAATATCCTTATCCGGATCTACCGCAATGATTATAAAATTTCCCATTTCTCCAACCCGGAATGAGCTTGTTGCAATACTGTTTCCATTAATATTTTTTATAGTCTGAACACTCTCTACAGCCGGTGATGAACCTATAGAAGAAACAGTATCCGGACTTGTACTGCATCCGGAAACAACCATCCAATATAACACATGAATTATCAAAAAGGATATGGACAATCTTTTTCTTATGCTTGTCTTATATTTTTTGTGCATGAATAATCTTTAATTAATTTTAATGCTATAATAAAAAAATAATATAAATTATATTTTTACGATGTATGCTGTTTTTAGTCAAGATACTTTTAATTTTTACGCATAATCATATTGATACACGGGTTGACACACGGGTAAATATTAATTAAGAATTCAAAAGAAAGGGAATATTGCCATTATGAAAAAGAAAAAACTACGTGTTGAAAAAATCGGCGGGACAGCGATGTCAAACTTTGGGAAAATCGTGGAAAACGTTATTCTCCATGATAAGAATGACATTTATAACAGGGTCTATGTGGTCTCTGCATACGGAGGCATCACCAATGACCTTCTCGAACATAAAAAAACAGGGCGACCGGGTATCTATAAAAATTTCAAGGATTACAAAAACTATAAAACCGCTCTTATCAAGCTTAAAAAAAGACTTTATAAGATAAACAAGGGCTTTTCAAAAATCGGCCTTAACATCGTTGAGGCAAACCAATTTATAGATAAACGAATCGATTCGGCAATTAATATATTAAACAGTATGTACAATGTACTCTCTTCAGGCTACCTGAACCGAAATGAAATACTCCTTGCCGCCAGGGAACTCCTTGCATCACTCGGAGAGATGCACAGTGCTTTCAACTCAGCAAACATTTTAGAAAATCAAGGTTACAATGCCGAATTCGTCGATTTAAGCGGCTGGAATGACAGCCGTGAGCTGACAATTAATGAAAGAATAGCAAATATTTTCAGTCTGTTAGATCCATCGAAAACCATCTGCTTTGCGACCGGATATGCAAAGGGCACCGAAGGCATTATGCGCGAGTTTGACCGTGGGTATTCAGAAGTAACATTCTCAAAGGTCGCGGTTTTGCTTAAAGCAGATGAAGCTGTAATTCATAAGGAGTACCATCTATGTTCCGGTGACCCGCTTATAATAGGCGAAAAAAATATCAGGCCGGTTTGCAACACGAATTTTGATGTGGCAGACCAGCTTGCAGATGTTGGAATGGAAGCAATCCATCCAAAAGCATCAAAACCCCTCGAAAAAAACGATATACCGATACGCGTGAAAAACGCTTTTGATCCTGGTCACGAAGGCACCCTGATTACAAAAGAATATATCTGCCCTAAATCAAAGATCGAAATAGTTACAGGCTCGGAAAGTGTCTCCTGCATTGAAATACATGATGCCCGCATGGTGAGTGAAGTCGGCTTTGACATGGAAATTATGCAGGTACTTGCTGAATACGATGTATCCTATATTTGTAAGATGACAAATGCCAACACCATAAGTATTGTGATAAATGATAAAGATAATAAAAGGTCGATGTTGAACAAATTGGAGAAACAATTTGAGATTGTAACAATAAACGAGGTGGCGATTGTCTGCACAATAGGATCCAACATCGCAAAACCGGGTATTATGGCTCAAGCATCCACAGCGCTTGCGAAAAAAAAGATCAATATCCTTGCCGTATCGCAGACATTGCGTCAGACCAATATGCAGTTTATTATTGAACGCGAGGATTTTCTGAAGGCACAAAAAGCCCTGCATCACGCTCTGTGTGAGTAATCGTTTCAGGTATTTTTTAAAAACGATCTGTAATTGAGTTTCTTGGAACACTGCAAATAGAAGCTACTTCTTTAGAATCAAATCCCATGCATAGTGCCAATAATTGATTATAATCAAAGACAGGTATATTATATTTATTTTCACCTTCTGTCTCATTAAGATTTTTTTGGAGGTTATCAAGGTGCATCAGACAGGTGATGCATGAGACAACGATAAAGTCGGCTTTTGTTTCATTGATAATAGCATCAAGCTTGCTTTTGCCGAATTCAGTAGCTTCAGCGGGTGAGCTTTTTGTAAACCCACCGGCTCCGCCGCAGCATTGAAGTTCGCGGCTATAGCTGTCAACCGTGGCGCCTAATGCTTCTGTCAGTTCTCGTAATGCTTTGGGCTGCCTTGGAGAATCTTCAAAACCAACTATTTCACTTGGAAACAGTGTGTGACAGGGAAATTGGATCACACCATGAAGGCCTTCAAGGTTTTTTTTAATACTTTGGGATATTTTTTGCGTTCCCACTTCATTATATAATACTTCAGAGATATGGCGGACAGCTGACTTGCATTCAAGCTTTCGTCCGGTCAGTTCTAAAAGTTCATTGACGCGAGCCCGCTTTGTTTCATCATGCTCAAGGTGATCACGTCCCATGCGCAAAGAACTGTAACATGAACCGCACTCAACCAGCATATCCAGACCTTTTGCTTCTGCAATTGAAAGGTTCCAGCCACTGGTTGCCAGATAAGAGTCATCATCGGTTGATGGAAAAGATCCAAAACCCGGACAACAGACAAATCCTTCCATATCAACGAGGTCTACACCCAGTTCAGGCATTGTTGCCCTGATTGCCCGCTCAACATCGGGACGTATAGCAGGGGTGTTACAACCAAGAAAAAGACATAGCTCCATTTCTATTCCTCTTTAAACATATAGTCGTTTTCGCTAACCACAGGTGTCTTCATAAGCATTTCCTGAAAAAGTTTTAACTGCTCAGGCATTTTAGTTATGGTTTGCAACTCGGGCAGCCCCAGGGATTCCCTTAGCTCTGTATTGGTTCCTACGGCCTGAGTATACCCCCTTTGGTAAATTTCTACAATGGCAGTGGGGACACGGGTCTCATCATTTGAACTCTGCCATTTTCGTATGGCAAGGATCAATTCAAAAGGTTTTACATCCATAGGGCACATCTCCTCGCACTGGGAACAGGAAACACAGGTCCAGGGAGTATCTTCATCAAGGAGCTCGTCTTCAAGGCCGTAAACAACCATGCGTGCAAGATTTCTTACCAGAAGCGGGGGCTCGCCATGGGATGCAGGACAGCCTGATATGCACGTACTGCAATTGAAACAGTGAAGGAGGTCTTCAGAGTTATATATTTCTTTCCACAAATCTTTATTTGATTCTGAAAAATCCATAATCAATTTTCTCCTATTCTGGTAACTTCTTAATAACCCCTGGTCAAGGATGTCTCATTTATAAATATCTGAAACTCGCTTCGCTCAGACAGTCACCTATTTATAAATGAGAGATCCTTGCCCCTCCCTGTCTTGTTGATAACTTACCTATTCTGCTGTTGCCGGTGTCGGATCGATAGACAGCTTGGCATCAATGACTGCCATGATCTGTTTGTCACTCCAGCCCATTACTTCAGCAGCATTATTCTGACAGGCCACGCCGCACATGCCACATGCCTGGCATGTGGCACCATCAACAATGATTTTATCAAGTGCTTCATCATATGAACGGGCGCCATAGGGACAAATATCAACGCATCGCCGGCATCGCACACATATGGCATCATGCACCCTTGAAATCACATGTGCCGTATGAACTTCCCGTCCTGACAGGCAGGCATATGTTTTTTGAGCTGCGGCTTCAGCTTGCAGAATAGCATCCTTTAAGGTCATGGGCGAATGTGCCGTCCCGGCAAGATAGAGACCGACTTTCTGGAATTCAATCGGGCGCCATTTGGAATCGGCTTCTACAAAGAAGCCATCCTCATTTACCGGAAGACCGAATGCATCACCAAGTTCCTTGTTGGAACTTTCAGGATCAATTCCTGTTGAAAGAACAAGCAGATCCGGCAACATTTCAATTTCCGAATTCAGAACATGCTCATTAAATGTAATAACAGGTTTCCCTTCGGACAGTTCAACTTTGGGTTTATCGTCAAGGCTGTAATTTACAAAGATAATTCCTGCAAGACGGGCCTTTGTGTAATACTGCTCTGTAAAACCATATGTCATGATATCCCTGTAAAGAATAAAAATCCTGACATCGGGGTTTTTCTCCTTGATGGTTAATGCATTTTCAATAGCACCAATACAACATATTCGGCTGCAATATTCACGTTTCTCTTTTTCTCTAGAGCCCACACACTGAATCATGACAATGTTTTCAGCTCCGCTGACATCAATTTCTCCTGTAAAAAGCCCTTTTTTAAGCTCGGCCTGTGTAAGGATCTGATCTGAGTTGCCATATTCATATTCAGATGTTGCACCTTCGTGTCCACCGGTTGCCAGTATCGCCGCACCATGGTTCAGGTAACTGTTTTTATCTTTCTCCAGATCCTTAAGTTTTGTTTCAAAAGCGCCCAGAGATCCTTCAGTGTTCACAACTATACAATTCATATGAACTATAATATTTTTATGTTCAAGGACTTTAAGCTTAAGGTCTTTTGCCATGGAAACAGGCGCCAGCCCGTCTATGGTATGTTCAACTTTGGTTCCTGCATAGCCGCCAAGTGTATCCGTCTTTTCAACCAGATGGACATTTACGCCTCTTTCGGCAAGGGAAAATGCCGAGTGCATTCCTGTAATACCGCCCCCCACAATGAGGGCTGTCTGGTTGATTGGAAGGGTTTCAACATGGAGTGCGGGCTTCAGCTTCAAATTCTCAATCCCGGATCTGATTTCGTTAAAGGCCTGTTTTGTCCAGTCAACAGCTGGTGATTTGGAAAGGCTTTTATGAACAATAGACGCAAGATCAAATATTTCCAGCAGGGATGCAATAAATCCGGCTTTTTTTGCCAGGTTTTTTAAAGATTTTCGATACATGAAAGGATGGCATGCCCCGATTAAGAGGCGGTTGCATTTTGATTTGCCAAGCAGTTTCAGAACCGTTTCCTTCCCTTCATCACTGCAAACCGTATCGATTATGTTCACTTCTCCAACATTGTTCAGCTTTTGCAATTCATTGCCCAGGGCATCAAAATTAACACCACTGTCACTGACCTTTTCTCCACATTTACAGAGAATAACCGATACAAGAGGCATATCTCGGTCTTTGGCAGTTGGTTCCGGAATAGCCTCTTCTTCAATAGTAGCGACATCCAGTGATGACAAAAGGCTGCTTGCATATCCTGCTGCAGCAATACCACTTGATATGGCTTCACTGATATCTGTCAGGCCCATGAGGGAACCGCAGACAAACACGCCGGGTTTTACAAGTTTTACCTTGTCATAGTCTTCCGTGGGAAGAAGTCTCTGGGGAGTCAGTTCCACATTGAGAAGATCTGCAATCTTTTTATGATCCCCATAGGGAATTTGGCCGGTTGACATGACAACCATATCATATGTTCCAACAGCAAATTCATTTGTTTCAGGATCAAAATATCTTACTGCCAGACTACCGTCAGGTTCAAGCTTAACACCCTGAACACGACATCTGATCAGGTTTACACCATATTCATCAACCGCTTTTTCATAATATCTGTAAAAATCTTTGCCGAACGTCCGCATATCCATATAGAAAATCGTGGATTCTACATCTTTACCGCCTTTTTCTTTGGCAAGTACGGCCTCTTTCAGGGCAAACATACAACAGATGGAAGAACAATAGTCTCTTTTCTGCCTTCTGTTTCGTGACCCCATGCACTGAATCCAGGCAATCCGCTTGGCCGGCTTGCCGTCCGAAGGACGTTTTATTTCACCGTCATATGTGCCTGAGCCGCTTATAATACGCTCAAAAGCAAGGGCGCTGACAACATCTTCAGACACAGTATATGACTTGGCATCTTCGAATTCTCTTGTATTATAAAGTTTTATACCGGAGGCAAGAATGATGGCGTGAACTTCCCTTGCCTGTGTCTCATCTTTTGCTTCAAGATTGATTACATTTGTAGGGCAGACCTTTACACACTCACCGCACTTGGTACAGGCATCAATATCCACCAGCAACATTTGGGGTGTACTATGAGGGACAGGCTGATAAACAGCTTTTCGCTTTGTCAGTCCATGGTTGAATTCATCATCAACTTCAACCGGGCAGACATTGATGCATTCACCCAGTCCGTTACACTTGTCCGTATCTATATATCTTGCTCTTTTCAGCAGTTCAACTTTGTAATTGCCTGCATCTCCTTCAACCTTCTTAAGTTCTGTAAAAGGCAATATCTCAATATTTTCATGGTACAGGCTTTTTCGCATGCAGTATTGCGAAACATACTCGCGGCCGACCATTGGCAGCATTCTGCACATACCGCAATGATCCGTAGGAAACTGGTTGTCAAGCTTTGCAAGAATACCGCCTATCTGAGGTGACGAGTCGGTCAGCAAAACCTTGTAGCCGATCTCAGCCAGTTCTATGGCGGCCTTGATTCCGGAAACACCGGCACCTGCAACGAGGACTGTGCCTATCTGCTTCTTATCTGTCATAATATGTACTCCTATTTAACTTGACCTGTCACTTCAACCAACTCATCAGATTCAAAAACGGTCAAAGGCTGTTCTTCATCAAGAGATCTTCCAGCCTGGTAGTCAAAACGTTCTTGAGTTTTCTGGGCTACTGTCCTGAAAATAGGCATGAGGTCGATGCTGTTTGGGCAAGCACTTGTACACTGACCGCAACCCACACAAAACAAACTTATATGGGACATGCGGGTAAGATGATAGAATGTCGTGTCGGTCGGCATTTTCAGCGTTCCGTTATTATCTGCCCACCCCATGTACTGATCCCCGTTGTGGCGAAATGTGTCTGTAACAAAGACACATTCCTTGCAGTAACAGACAGGGCATGCAACCCTGCAGTTATAGCAGTTGATACAGCCGGATAGCCTGTCTTCCAGGGCATCAAAACTGTTGGTTGACTCCCTGTACTCGGCAAATGCCTTATCACGTGCTTCGGTGCGTTCCTTTACCAGCTTTTTAACCGCGGCATCACGGCTGCCCGGCGTATCGGATGTGGCAAGTCCGGCTGCTTCAAGGGCTTTATCCCCTTTGGGTGTCAAACTTTCAATATAAACAGCGTCAGCACCTGTACCGATTACACACAGCCGAAGATCAACATTATCTGTTACTGGAAATTCACAAATTTTGCATGCCGATGAAATATCGCAACCGCTATTTTCAGTATTTCCTGCCAACGCTTTTTCCAAAAAGGATTCAGAGGTTTCTCCCTGTTCCTGCAGTTTGATAAAATCCAGGTTTTCATATCTGCCAAGACAGTCAATACCGATAAGCAGTACATCGTCAAGATTGGCCTGTTTCAGTTTAACCAGTTCAACCAGGGCCCGCACTTCACAGGATCTTAGAACCATTGCAACTTTCCTGCCGGAAGGTGTTGCTGTGATAGAAGAGGCAATTTTAGCTCCATTCACAGGCACGACGGGCGCAAAAGGATCAATAGCAGATATAGAATCAGGGGTTTCAACATTGGAAGGGTCGGTAATAAGTGTCTGCATCACCCCTCTTTTAGACTGGGCCATGGGAGCAAGCAAGGCGTTTACCACGCCTTTCTCAAGCATGCCTTTGAAAAAGTAGGCCAGTTTTTTGTTCAGTTCACCTTTTTTAAAGGACAATTTTGTAAATTTTGCCATTTGCATCTTCTCCGTTTCTTCAACCCTGTTTTTTTTAATTCGACATCTTTTCTTTATTAAGGGGACTGGGGCCAAGTTCCTTAAGCTTAGCGGTCATTTCATTGGCCACTTCCTGCAGCATGGTTCCTTCACTTGCCGCAATCCAACGCAGCCAGAATCGCTGCTCGTCAATTCCATACTCTTTAAATATTTCAGTGAGCATTGCAACCCGTCTTCTTGCCTTTAGATTACCGTTGATATAATGGCAGTCCCCAGGCCAGCATCCGCCTATCAGCACACCGTCTGCACCATTTAAAAAAGCCTTGATCACATATTTGGGATCAACCATTCCACTACACATCATCCGAATGATTTTAATATTGGGCGGGTATGACAAGCGAGACGTACCCGCCAGATCCGCAGCGGTAAAGGTACACCAATTACAAAAAAAACCTATTATTTTGGGTTCAAACTCGCTCATCTCATGACTCCTGTTTAATTAGGTAATAATCCATCGATCTCTGCAAAAATCTGTTTGTCTGTAAAATGTCGAACCTTTGCTGCACCACTTGGACAATGGCCTGCACAGCTTCCGCAACCCTTGCACACAGCACTGTTAACTTCTGCGACGCTCTTAAACACATTGAATTCAATAGCTGAATAGGGGCAAAGCCCGATACATACCTGGCATCCCACACACACATCAGGATCAATGTATGAAATCATTGGCGGAACTTCTACTTCTCCGGATGCACTCAAGGCCAGACATTCAGCAGCAGCACCTTTAGCCTGAGCCACGGTATCGGGAATATCTTTTGGCCCCTGACAAGCGCCTGCAAGAAAAACACCGCTTGATGGTGTTGATACAGGTGCAAGTTTAGGATGTTCTTCCTGGAAGAAACCATCAGCCCCGATACCTATGCCGAATGTACGCATGACATCCACAGCATTTGGTCGCGCCTCCATTGCAGTACAAAGGATTGCCATTTCAACTTCAATTTCCACCATCCTGCCGGAAAGTGTATCTTCCGCTTTAACCGTCAGGATACCGTTTTCATCTTCAGTTATTGAACCGGCTTTACCCCTGATCATTCTGACGCCTTCGGACTGAACTTTCTTATAGAATTCTTCATACCCTTTTCCAAAGCAGCGCATGTCAATATAGAAATTATAAATTTCAGTGTCATGTCCACATTTATCCTTGAGAAGATGGGCATATTTCAAGGCATACATGCAGCAAGTACGGGAACAGTATTCATGATAATTTATATCACGGCTGCCGATACAATGAAGAATAGCCACACTTTTAGGAGGATCTGTAAACTTCATGGGATCTTTAAGATCACGTTTTAAAAGCTTGCCTGCGGTTGGACCGGTAGCATTTGATAACCGCTCAAATTCAATATTGGTAAACACGTTAGTATGACGGCCATACCCGTATTGTGTCATTGAGGTTGGATCAAGCGGGTCAAATCCTGTGGCAACAATGATTGATCCAACATCAAGGACCTCTTTTTTATCTTCCATGCCATGGTCGATAGCCTGGGCTTTGCATTCATCTACGCAAAGCATACATTCGCAGCAGCCACCGCAGTTAATGCATTTTTCAGCATCCCTGATTGCCGATGTCTCATCAAGACCCTGATCAACCTCTTCAAACGAGTTTTTTCTTGCTGCAGGCTCAACAAGCGTCGATTTTGCTCGTTCAACAACAGGGGCATCTTCCGGGATGGGAAAAAAATTCTTTTCATCAGGCTTAACAGCTTCCCGGACTTTTTCTGCTTCAAACAGTTCCATGTCGTCATTTAAATATCTTTCAATGGCTTTGACAGCCTTGTGTCCGCCGGCAACGGCCTCAACTACTGTGGCAGGACCTGTGACTGAATCACCTGCGGCAAAAATCCCCGGCACTGATGTTTGCATGGTCAAATGATCAACATTGAATGTCCCCCATGCTGTCAGGTCAAAACTTGTATCCTTTATAATTGGCGTGGTTTCGACCCTCTGACCAATGGCAGGAATTATCATGTCACAGTCAATGATATATTCACTGTTTTCAACCGGCACAGGCCGTCTTCTTCCACTGTCGTCAGCAGGTCCGAGTTCATTTTTAATGCATTCAATGCCCACGCCTCTGCCGTTTTTAGTGATCACTTTTTTGGGTCCCACAAGATTGACAAATTCAATGCCTTCTTCCCCGGCACCCTCAATTTCCTCATGATCAGCGGGCATCTCTTTTTCTGTCCTGCGGTAGATAATGGATACACTTTGGGCACCTGACCTTATAGCAACCCTGGCAGCGTCCATTGCAACGTTTCCGCCGCCAATGACGGCCACACGCTTTTTAGCAGATTTTGCGCCTTCAAGATTTTCTTTACGCAGGAAGGGAACCGCATCCACAACCCCATCTGCGTCTTCGTTTTCAATATTCATTCTTACCGGCACATGGGCGCCTATTCCAAGGAATATTGCATCAAAACCCTGTTCTTTAAGGTTTGCCAGGGTAAAATCTCTTCCCAGGGCCATGTTGGTTTTAAGCTCAACCCCTGTGGAAATAATATGATTGATTTCCTGGTCAAGTATTGCAGGAGGAAGCCTGTAATCCGGGATACCGCACCGAAGCATTCCGCCCGCTTTTTCCATGGCTTCAAAAATAGTGATTTTAAACCCTTTCAGCCTCAGGTAATAGGCTACTGTAAGGCCTGCAGGGCCTGATCCGATAACAGCGATTTGCTTATCAATTTCTTCAACTTCAGGAC
>JAFDJC010000053.1 GCA_019307665.1 Deltaproteobacteria bacterium
CAAGCTGGCTATTTCAAAAGATTGGGAACTTGATGATCGAAAATCATGGCGCACAGGCTCGTATCGAATGCGATTTAACAGCTTGATATTAAAGCAACTAATGGATGAAGGTAAAATCTGTAATTTAGATAAGAATAGTATCAACAATCCTTCCTCCTCTTACTTTTGACGAGGCAATTGAAACAACCAAAATTTTTTCAGTTGTTGGAATGCTTGGAAACGGCAAAGCGCTTGTTGCGGAAAGACCTTTCAGGTCACCTCATCACACGATTTCGGATGCAGGCCTGATAGGAGGCGGACATATTCCAAGGCCAGGCGAAGTAAGTCTTGCACATAATGGAGTCCTTTTTCTGGACGAACTTACGGAATTTAAAAAGCATGTTCTGGAAGTGCTTCGTCAACCCATAGAAGATCAGATTGTAACAATTGCCAGGGCTGCGTCAACCATCACATATCCTGCAAACTTTATGCTTGCCGCGTCAATGAATCCATGTCCATGCGGCTTTTTGGGAGATACAAAACATGAATGTACTTGCAAGCAAAACCAGATTCAAAAATATATGTCAAAAATTTCCGGACCCCTTCTGGACAGGATCGATATCCACATGGAAGTGCCGGCTGTTCCCCACAGGGATCTCAGACAGGAAACTGGATCTGAGTCATCCGAAGACATCAGGAAACGGGTGATTGCCTCAAGAAAAATTCAAACAAAAAGATTTGAAAAGACAAAAATATACAGCAACTCACAGATGACCAGCCGCATGATTAAAAAATACTGCAAAACAGACGATGAAGCATCGATCCTGCTTGAAACAGCCATAGACAGACTCGGTCTCTCCGCCCGTGCTTACAACCGTGTCCTTAAAGTCGCAAGGACGATAGCAGATCTTGAAGGTGAAAAAGACGTAAGAACCTGCCATGTCTCCGAGGCCATTCAATACAGGGGTCTTGACAGGAAACGATTTGCTTGAAAACAACCGGCGAGGGATTCCGATTTAAAATGCTATTTACATTTCAGAATAAAAGCGGTTGACAAAGCGTGCATATTGATGTACATATTAATGTACATTTAAACAGATAGGGAGGGTGTCCGTGGAAAAAATACCGATAACCAAGGCTAGAAACAAATTTATGAAATTACCGGATCAAGCAACTCAGGAAGGGATTATTGCCGTTACAAGGAGGAACAAAGAAGTAATGGCGGTCATGAGTTGGGAATTATACGAAGGCCTTATTGAAACCCTGGAGGTTATGTCCGATCCCGAACTGATGGAGCATCTGAAAGAAGGACTGGAAGATGTAAAAGCCGGTAGGACCTATTCACTGTCCGAAGCTTTCGAGAGGCTTGGGCTTTGAAATATCGAATCATCATTACCGATACCTGTCTTTCCATGATCGAAAAAAATGCCGACCGGAAAATCCAGAAAAAGATCTTAAAGCGGATGGAGGCACTTGCCGAAGATCCCGAAAAACAGGGTAAGGAATTGGTGAAGGATCTTTCCGGATTCCGATCGGTTCGCGCTGCAGGAAGATATCGAATCATTTATAAAATGGATAACCAACGCATTGTTATCTATGCGCTTGCGACCGGAATCCGAAAAGAGGGCGACAAAAAAGATATCTATCAGATAGCCAAGAAGCTTTTAAAAGCTAGGCTTCTGGATTAACCGTAGCTTTCCCTTTTACCGACAAGCCCTCAACGACAATTATAATATCACTCGTGCTGGAATTGCTGTTCGATCTTGACACAAATGTCAATATTTATTAGTTTGACTAAAATTTCAAAACGGTTCGAATATTTTGTGCTTTGAGCCTGTATATTTTTTTTCAAAGACCTCATGAATCAGAGAGGTTATAATGATTATCAGCTTTGTTCAAACAAAAGGTGGAACCGGCAAAAGCACACTTGCCTTAAACACAGCCTTTTCTCAAACAATGAATAAAAAATTCAAGTCTATTGCTCTTGTAGAGTTAGATTCACAGGGCACCTTGAATAACTGGTGGATTGAGCGGGAGGAAGAGGGAAGAAAGCCCGGAAAAATTTCATTTCATCATATTTCAAGCACGCAGAAACAGGTATTTCAAAGTAGTATCCACACGATCTCAGCACACAATGAATTGATCATCATGGATATTCCAGGTGAAAGCACCGGCAAACTTCATACAAGATTTGCCTGCGCATTTTCAGATATTGTCATTATTCCCATGCGGACTTCAACAAATGACGAACTCGCTTTTGCAGAAAACTTATACCCGATTATAAAAACAGTATTAAAAGTTGCTCCAAAAAAAAGAAATTCTTTCAATATATTGCCTGCTTTTACACACCCCCAGGCAAAAATACAAAAAATAGTCGAATATTTTGAAGATATTCTACCAAATAATATCAGATGTTTGAATGCAGCTTATCCTTCAAGATCAATATATGAAAATTTTAATCGCGAAGGAATGAACCTCAAAGAATATGCCCAACTGGTTGAAAGAAATAAGCGACAAGCATTACAGGCTATGAGGGCATTAAACGATATTGAAAAAATCGCAAAAGCTGTTAACAAAATTATGGAGAACTGACATGGCTGTCCCAAAAAAAAGAAAAAAACTGGCTGAAAAATCAGATAGCCGGAAAAAAACAGTACTTACCCGATCGCAAAAAACGAATCAAAAACCCACAAAACATAAAGCGTTAAAAAAATCATCCGAAAAAATCGATGAGGCATTTGAAATTATGGCACATATTGACGACAAGGGGGAAACGGCCACTGAAACACCAAAGATCACAAAACCGGCTGACCCGGAAAAGCCGTCTCGATCTAAACCCGCTTCCAACCGTTTGGGCTTCCGGTTTCACGTGTCACTTGATGCGTTAATGCCTAATAAACAACAACGAAATGCCGACAAAAGAAAACAACCTGTAAAGGAGTCGGCGGTTATTGATATTGATCTGACCATCCCCTTTCTCTGGGATATACCCATCATAGGAGGCATAACACAAAAAATTTTTAAAAACTTTAAAACCATCAAGTTCTGACAATATTAATGAAAAGCCTCTAAATCGTCATGCCGGACTTGCTCCGGCATCGATAATATATTGAATTTACTGGACTCCGGCTTCCGCCGGAGTGACGGAATTGGATATTTTACGAAGCTATCAACGGCGCCGACACCATGAAAATACTCTATACTTCCGACATACACGCAAGCAACAGCCATCTGGTTTCAATGCTTTCAGTTGCAAACAAGGAATCTGTCGATTGCATAATTGTCGGAGGAGACATTATCCCTCATCACCTTCCGGGTGAACAGCGATCCGGCATTCTCGATGCCCAGGCAGCATATCTTGAGGATACCTTTATACCTTCTTTAAAGAGCTTTAAGCAGAAAAGGGATATATCTTTATATCTTGATATGTCGAATGACGATTTTGCCTGTAACAGGACTGTTCTTGAAGAATACAAGGGAGATCTTTTTTATCTTTTGCACATGGAGAAGCATCCGCTGACAGACTCCGTCGATATAATCGGTTATATGAATGTTCCTCCAACTCCATTCGGTAGAAAAGACTGGGAAAAACCTGATTCAAGAGCATGGCCTTATGCACCGGGCGGATACGTTACACTGAACGGTGTTATATCAGATAACGGCACAATAAAAGAGAAGGTTATACATCTCGACTCAGAGGATACCATTGAGAATGATCTCAAAAAATTGTCGGAAAATATAAATAAGCCGTTTGTTTTTGTATCACATACACCGCCTTATAATACACCGTTAGATGTTATAGCGGACGGCACTCATGTGGGAAGCATGAGTGTGCGGAATTTTATAGAGAAGTGGTCTGTTCATAATAGAATCAAAGCTTCTCTTCACGGCCATATACACGAGTCACCGAAAAGATCGGGTTCAATCAGCACAAAGATTGCCAATGTGTTGTGTGTCAATCCAGGCCAGGGTAATGGAGACAGTTCAAAATTTCGATATGTGATATTCGATTTTGATATGTCGGGTACAAATCGCATGCAGATTTTAAACAGAAATTAATAAACGCCTTGAAAAAACAGTATTTTTTTGTTGCTTTTTATAAAAAAATTTTGCACTGTCTCAAAAGAGTTGGAAAAGTGATTATTATCTCTAATACCGGTAGGTCTATAGCACATTGCATACACGATAAATAAGGAGGAAAAAATGCTGCCAGAATTTTATCAGTTTCAACACCCCACTAAAATGATATATGGCGAAGGGCTTGCATCTGATTTTTCACATGAATTGGAAGGGTTGAATGCAAAAAAATATTTTGTGGTATCCGATCATGTGATCAATAATCTTGGGCTCCTCAAAGAAGTAAAAGAGGGGATGGAACAGGGAGGAATTACTGTTACCGGCCAGTTTTTGGATGTCCCTCAGGATGCATCGATAGAATCTGTCGAAGCTATCAGCAAGCAGGCCACTGAAACCGGCGCTGAAGGACTGATCGCAATCGGCGGCGGAAGTGTTATCGATGCAACCAAAGCAGCCAATTTCACATTCTCCCATGGCGGAGATTTTATTGAAGATTACTCCGGAGCCGGAACACTCACAGAACATTTGAAGCCATTTGTAGTAATACCCACAACAGCTGGAACCGGAAGTGAATGCACAATTGCGGCGGTTGTCTACGATATAGAGAATAAAACTAAGCTGGCCTTTTCCGACAGTTATCTTCTACCTGTCCTTGCCATCCTTGATCCTTTAATGACCAAATCCCTACCGCCAGGTCTGACCGCCTCCACAGGCATGGATGCACTGACGCATGCCGTTGAGTCTTATGTGGGAATCGACACGTCTCCTCATTCCGAAGCACTTGCAGTTGGGGCCATTGAGCTAATCTTTAAAAATCTCGTTCGATCCACGGAAAACGGAGATGATCTGGAAGCCCGTGGAGCAATGCTGATTGCATCGAACATGGCAGGCACTTCATTTTCCCACTCCATGTGCGGCTGTGTCCACGGTATGGCGCATCCCACCGGAGCTCTTTTCCGTGTACCTCACGGTGTTGCCAATACGATATTTTTGCCCCATGGAATGGAATATAATTTTGAGGAATGCAAGGAAAAATACGCCAAACTGGCATATTTTATGGGAGAAGATGTGTCAGGGTTATCAGTTGATGATGCCGCAAGAAAGGCCATTGATGCTGTCAGAAATCTTACCAAAAACCTGAACAAGGCAGGCGGTCTCCCGATTAGACTACGAGATGTGGGAGTGCCTGAAGAAAGACTGGCTGAGATCGCGGAAGGTGCTGTTGAAGATGGAACATGCATATATAATATTCGCGAAGTGGTTGCCGAGGAAATCCTTGTACACGTAAAAAATGCATATTAATCTATTAATTAAAAAGGAGTGAAAACATGGCAGTTTTTGAAAGTACTGAAAAATTTGAAGAGGTTCTTGGCGGTTTTTTCCAGCTTATTGCAGACACACCGGCGGTGGCAGACAAGCTGTTGAAATCAAAGTTGATTATTCGTTTTAATTATGCCGATCCTGATCTTGTTCTGGTAATCGACTGCTCAGGTGATAAAATTGATGTCCGTGCGCATGACATGGAAACCAAAGCGATTGTTGATATGAAGATGAGTTCGGATATTGCCCACAAATTCTGGTTTGGAAAAGTCAATTTGACCATGGCATTAACGCGCAGACAGATGGTGGCAAAAGGGCCTGTCCCGAAAATATTGAAACTGCTTCCAGCTATCAAGCCGACATATGCCATGTACCCCAAGTATCTAAATGATAATGGATTTGAAAAATATAATATTCATTCATAAACATAGCATCCGAGGTTAATGTCATGGAGAAAAAACAAATGAACGGTTATGCAGGCAAAATCCTTTTTATTGATCTGACATCAGGACAGATTCAGGCAAAACCTCTTGATATGGCTTTTGCCAAAGAGAATATAGGCGGCCTTGGTTTCGGCACCAGGTTATTTTTGAATGCCATTAAGGAGAAACCGGATTTTGATGCATTGTCTGCCGACAATCCATTTGTTTTGATGACCGGTCCTTTAACCGGCATGCTCATGGATGGTGTGGCGAGATGGACGGTCTGTGCGAAATCTCCATTAACAGGCTTCTACGGTGATGCCAATGTCGGCGGCTACTTTGGCGCGAATCTCAAGTTTGCCGGGTACGACGGAATAGTTATCACAGGCGCCTCCGATCATCCGGTATTCCTTTATATAAATGATGATAAGGTTGAACTGAGAAATGCAAAGGAGTACTGGGGAAAGGATGTTTATGAAGTTACCGCAAATATGCGGTCAGACTTTAAGGACCAATCGGCAAAAAAAGGTCAAGTCCTAAGTATCGGTCCTGCCGGTGAAAACCTTGTCGGCTTTGCATCCCTTATTCATAATAAGGGACATGCAGCAGGCAGAACAGGCATGGGCGCTGTTTGGGGATCAAAAAAACTGAAGGCGATTTATGTGGCAGGCTCAGGAAAGCTGACACCCGCCAACCCTGACGAACTAAAAGCCCTTCGTAAAGAGCTAAAAGAAGTTTATGAAGAAAGCATCTTTATTGCTGCCATGCAATCTACCGGTACTACTTCCCATATGGATGTGGGTATCCTTTCAGGAGATATTCCCATCAAAAACTGGCAGATGACTGAATGGGACGATATCGATGAGCTTGGACCGGTCACTATTGAAGAAAGGATTTTTGCCGGGAATAAAACCTGTTTCGGTTGTGGTGTGGCGTGTAAAAAAGAAGCAGAGGTAAAAGACGGTCCATTTAAAATGAAAAAAGGACCGGCTCCTGAGTATGAAACCGTCGCTACTTTTGGAACCATGTGCCTGAACGCGAGTATTGAGTCTGTGGCCAAGGCAAATGAAATCTGTAATTGCTTTGGGATGGATACTATTTCCTGTGGATCAACCATAGCCTTTGCCATTGAATGCTTTGAAAATGGTCTGATCAGTGAAAAGGATACCGACGGTCTGGATTTGACCTGGGGAAATTCTGAAGCCATTATTGCAATGGCTGAAAAAATTGGAAAAAAAGAGGGCTTTGGCGCCATTCTGGCCCAGGGAAGCGCCAAGGCAGCAGAGCATATTGGCGGCAATGCTTCAGATTTTCTTACCACGGTAAAAGGGCTTGAGGCGCCGATGCATGATCCCAGGAGCGCCCATGGTTATGGACTGGCTTATGGTGTTTCTCCGCGTGGAGCCTGCCATGAAGCAAGTCTTACCTTTGACGTGGAAGGCGGTTCCATGTTCATTCCGGAAATTCCGGAACTTGCCGACGATCTGCCTGAAGGAAGCGAAGGCCGGGCAAAGCTGAATGTCGCAACCCAGGATTATGGAATGTTTTTTTCCAGTTGTGCAATATTCTGCAACTTGGGTGCCTCACCGCTGAATGCCACACAGGCGGTATCAATGCTGAACCATGTCACCGGTTTTGAGTACACTATTGAAGATGTAATGAAGATTGGCAGGAAGTTATGGTATTTGAAGCGCGGTCTGACCAACCTGTTCGGCGCCGGAGCTTCGGAAGATAAGCTTCCTAAAAGACTGATGACGCCAATGGAGGAAGGGCCGAGCGAAGGAAGCGTGCCTGACATGGATCTGATGCTGAAAGAGTTTTATGAAATGCGTGGACTTGATGAGGACGGAATTCCCGGAAAAAAGGTTTTAACCGATCTTGGCCTGGATGAACTTGCGAAACTACTTTCCAATAAGATGTAGATAGGATTGAAATTAATATATCAGATTTCTTGCAAGAAACTTACAGGCAGAGAGGGGCCATGAAAAAGCCCGTTTATCTTTTTATTATTGTACTGTTCTTTTTTACAAGTTGTTTATGTTTTGTAGGAGCGGCTTTTGCAGATGCTGTCCGTAAGCCGGTATGGAAAGGTAAGTTTTATCCTGCACTGCCTTCGGAGCTGTCAAAAACAATCAAACGACTGACTGACCGGGCAAAGCAAACAGAGTTTGAGGTTCCGGCAAATACTGAATTAAGGGCGATTATTTTGCCGCATGCAGGATATGCCTATTCAGGCTTGACAGCCGCCCATGCGTCCCTTGTGTTAAAAAAAAAACAATTTTCAAAAGTAATTGTTGCGGGTCCGGATCATCGAATCGGTTTTGTTAATGCGGCAGTCAGCAACGCTTCAATATGGGAAACTCCGCTGGGGCAAATCAATATTCATAAAGATGCCCGAAAACTGCTAGGCATGCCTGACATCTTTCGGCATATTCCTGCGTCGGACAACCAGGAACATTCCGTGGAAGTAATCCTGCCGCTTCTTCAGTATTACATAGGCAACTTTGATTTGGTTCCCATAGTTGTGGGGTCAAAGTTTGATATAAACCGTATAACAAATGCCATTGATTCTCTGATTGACCGGAAGACTCTGTTTGTGGCATCCTGTGACTTGTCCCATTATCTTTCATATGAAGATGCTTGTTTAAAGGACAAAAAAACAATAGGTATGATTCTTAATCGGGAAGAAGATCAGCTTTTAAACAGTTATAATGTAGCATGCGGAGTATCGCCGGTAGTTATTTTACTTAAGTTGGCCGACCGTTATGGATGGCAACCTGTCCTGCTTCACTATTCAAACAGTGGAGACACAGCCGGAGGGCATGATAGGGTTGTCGGATATACGACGATAGCTTTTTATGGAGATGTTTCTATGAAAAAAAAGAATGCTTCACCTGCTTCAAAAAAACGTTTCACAAAAAAACAGGGGGAAACCCTTATTAAACTAGCACGGCAAACCATTATGGAAAGGTTCGGCGACAACTTTTCAAAGCAAGATATAGATATGATGACTGAAGCCCTGAGTGACAAAAAACTAAAAAATAATCATGCCACATTTGTCACGATTAACAAAAAAAATCAACTTCGTGGGTGTATCGGAAGCCTCACAGCTATTGAACCCCTAACGGATAGTATCAAACGGAATGCTATCAGTGCTGCGTTTCATGACCACAGGTTCTCCCCGCTTTTAGCGGAAGAGGTTGGCGAAATTGAAATAGAAGTAAGCATTCTTACCGAGCCGCAACCGCTCGAGTATACTGATGCTGAAGATCTTATAAAAAAACTTCGTCCAAAAGAAGATGGTGTTATTCTTCAAAAAGGGTCTGCCAGGGCGACCTTCCTGCCCCAAGTTTGGGATCAGCTTCCCGAGCACGAAGAGTTTCTTTCCCGCCTCTGTTCAAAAGCCGGCATGCCGCCTGATGCATGGCAAACTATAAAGCTGGACGTGTTTACCTATCAGGTTCAGTATTTTGAAGAAAAAAAGTGATAATGTCGTTATTCAAATAGTGATTGCCACCGGTATCACATCGGTGGCAACCCAACTCCTCACAATACGAGAATTCCTTGCCCAGTTTAGCGGCAATGAATTTGTTATCGCTCTTATCCTTTTTAACTGGTTGATTCTCGGTGGTATCGGAACTCTATTTGCGCGCATTGTGCATGCAAGGCATAAAAAAACTGCAAGAGACCTGCTGGCATGGCTCTCTGTAGGCCTTGCAGTTTTTTCACCCCTTCAAATCCTTTTTATACGCGAATTACGTGACATTGTTTTTATCCATGGCAGTTCAGTTGGCTTTTACAGTACATTTTTCTACATTTTATTTACAATAGCGCCATATTGCCTTCTCGTTGGTTTTTTGCTGCCCTTCAGTCTATTCCATCTAAGAGATGAAATACCGGATTTTCCTCCAGCACATATTTATATCGCCGATAACTTGGGGGACGTAGCAGGTGGGGCGCTCTTTTCTTTTGCGCTTGTCTATATTGTTACACCATTACAGGCCGCGGGAATAGCATCTCTTCCGCTTTTGGCCTCACTTATTTTTATTTTTCCCAGGAAATCCAAAAAAAGATTTTATCTTTATACCGGTATCTGCCTTGATTTGATATTGATAGGTGTCTGTATCTTGTATGAACCAATATCCCTCGAACCCCCTGAGGGACGCCTCGTCGAATACCGCGAATCAAGGTACGGGAGAATGGAAATTCACAAAGACGATGACCTTTATACGCTTTTTTCAGATGGCATGCCGGCATTCAGCACCGGATACCAAAGCCTAGCTGAACAAGCGATTCATTTTCCCCTGTCTCAACTTGAAGGAACAGAAAAAAAAATCCTTTTAATTTCCGCCCAAGGCGGAATGATGAAACAGGTGGCAAAGTACAATCCCAGGGTTGTCGACTACGTTGAAATAGACCCTGAAATGTCGGCTGCACTATTCAGGCATAACCTGATAAAAAAAATCCCCAACATGAACATCATTAATCGTGATGGCCGGGAGTACCTTTCCAGCACGAACAGGATATACGATGCCATAATACTGAACCTGCCTGAACCTGAAACTTTCCAGACCAACAGGTTTTTTACCGACCGCTTTTTTTCCATGGTTAAAAACCGCCTGGCCGCAAACGGCATATTCAGTTTTTCTGTAAAAGGATATGACAATTACCTTTCAGAACCTCACCAAAAAAAGGTTTCATCTCTTTTCAACACCGCTGCTATATATTTTGAACATATTATGCTTTTGCCGGGTGAAAAAATTTTTTTTCTGTGCAGTAACAATCCTATTAGCCGGGATATTCCAGCACTCTTGCGCCAAAAGGAAATCAACACAGATTTTATCAGCCGCTATTTTTACGGGAACCTGACAGGCCCTAGAATAGAAGCGCTGAGTCGCCTGATAGACACTTCAGTTCCTCTGAACAAGGATATGTCACCGAAACTCATCAGGATTATGTTTTCCCAGTGGTTTAGCAAATTTTCCACTTCCCCTGTCTGGTTCTATGCTGTTTTCGCAGTTCTTCTTGCCATATTCCTTTTCCGTCTGCATGCCGAGGAATTTGTTCTTTTTTCAACAGGATGCATGACAATGGGAACAGAGATAATGGTAATTTTTGCATTTCAAATATTTTTCGGATATATATATCACCAGATAGGCATTATTGTTACGGTTTTCCTTGCCGGGTTGCTTCCAGGCGCCTGGCTTGGTGACAGACTGCGCCGCAACAGCAGGAAGGTTCTTGTTTTTACGGATATAATCCTTATATTACTGGCAGGTGGTTTTATCCCTGTTTTAAGTCTCTGGGGTGATCGACTTCCGATGCTGTTTTTTCTCATATATGGTTTTATTGTATCTGTTGCCTGTGGATGCCAGTTTCCTGCAGCGCTATTCATGGGGGGAGACGATAACCCCACGGCAGCTAGGATGTTCTCAGCTGATCTTATAGGGGCTGCCTGTGGAACAATTGCTGCGAGCGTGATCTTAATTCCGTATGCCGGGATTGAATGGACTGCAGCGGCACTTGTTTGCCTGAAAATTACAAGCCTTGTTATTGTAAGGATAAAGTCATGAAAAGGGTCAGCAGACGTCATTTCCTCTATACAGGTGCAGCATTCTGCTGCAATTCGGTTTCTGCTCAGGCTTTTCAGCTGTTTGAAAAAAAGAGTTCACAGTCAGGGCCTATAGATATAAAAGGAGGCATCTTCAAGGGAGATGCACCAAAAAAACCCTGGAAATGGTCTTGTGAAGGTTCACACTACACAAAGATGCTCGGCAATAAGGTTGTCTGCGGCATATGCCCTCACCGATGCGTGCTTTCGCCAGGAGATCGCAGTGTATGCCGTTCCAGGGTTAATATTAAAGGGGTTTTGTACAGCCTTGTTTACGGAAACCCCTGTGCTGTGAATGTTGATCCTGTTGAAAAAAAGCCTCTTTTTCATTTCAGGCCTAAAACTTCTGTTTTCTCTCTTGCGACAACAGGGTGCAATTTCAGGTGCCTCAACTGCCAGAACTGGGAAATATCCCAGTCAAAGCCCGATGAAGTTCGCCATGTCGAGCTATTTCCTGATGAAGCGGTTGCGGCTGCCGGGAAGTCCGGCTCCAGGTCAATCGCCTATACGTATTCCGAAGCCATAACTTTTTTTGAATACATGCTTGCAATATCCCGAATCGCCCGACAACATGGTCTTTATAACCTCTTGATATCAAATGGATATATAAACAAAGAACCTCTGTTGGAGCTATGCACGGTTCTTGACGGCGCAAACATAAACCTAAAGGCTTTTGACGATTCTGTTTACAAAAAGTTGAACGGCGGCAGGCTTGCGCCTGTGCTTGAAACATTTAAAACATTAAATGACAATAATGTTCATTTTGAAATGACAAACCTTGTCGTTCCGGGATATGTAGATGATGACGAGATGGTAAAAAGAATGTGTGATTGGATTTTAAAGACTCTCGGCCCTGATTATCCATTCCACTTCTTACGGTTTTCTCCAAAATACAAGCTTGATCGCCTGCCACCCACACCTGTTTCCACTCTTACCCGTTTTCGTGAGTTGGCCATAAAGGAAGGCATAAGGTATGTTTACATTGGAAATGTACCGGGTCATGAGGGCGCCAATACATACTGCCACAATTGCGGTAAGCTGTTGATAAAAAGAGAAGGCTATTCTATTCCTGTTTACAATCTTAACGGCAGCGTGTGCAGATACTGCAAAACAAAAATTCCCGGCGTTTGGGACAAAAAAATTTAAAACCTGCTTGACAAAAGGAAACTCTTTTTGCAGTTAAAGAGTTTCATATAATGTAAGCGACAAGGAGGCGTCATGGGAAAAACCATTGCAGAAAAAATATTCGATTCCCACTATGTGGATAATCCATCCGGAGATATTCATGTTATAAAACTGGACGCGGTATTCTGTCATGAAATTACTACACCCTCGGCGATAAATGACCTAATGCAACGCGGCAAGGACAAAGTATTTGATCCTGATAAAATAAAGGCTGTTATAGATCATGTAACACCGGCAAAGGATTCAAAGACGGCAAGACAGGGAAAGATTCTAAGAGAATGGGCCCAAAGGCATCATATCACAGATTTTTTCGATATTGGAAAGAATGGCGTCTGCCATGCGCTTTTCCCTGAAAAAGGATTTGCCCGGCCTGGATTCACAATTATCATGGGAGACTCCCACACATGCACACATGGAGCATTCGGCGCTTTTGCAGCAGGAGTCGGCACTACCGATCTTGAAGTGGGAATTTTAAAAGGTGTCTGTGCGTTTCATTACCCTTCAAGTATAAAAATAACTATTTCAGGCTGTCTGAAGCAGGGCGTATATTCGAAAGACCTGATACTTGCCCTTATAGGAAAAATAGGGGTTAACGGTGCAACAAACAAGGTGATTGAGTTTTCCGGGCCGGTTGTCGATTCTATGAGCATGGAGGAGAGGATGACTCTTTGCAACATGGCGATTGAAGCAGGAGCAACCTGCGGTATCTGTTATCCTGATATGACCACTGTCAATTATCTGTGGGATTTTATCAAGGATGAATATGTGACAAAAGAAGCGGCGCTTGAGTCATTCCAAGTCTTTCTTCCTGACCCCGATGCCGTATATGATGAGGTGCTTGAATTTGAAGCCACCTCCCTGGAGCCGCAGGTCACATTCGGGTACAGGCCTGACCAGGTAAAAACTGTTTCGGAAATGGAAGGCGCAAAAATCGATCAGGTCTATATCGGATCATGCACAAACGGAAGAATTGAAGACCTCAGGGCCGCAGCAAAAGAGCTTAAGGGAAAAACCATAAGTCCTATGGTACGTGGTATCGTATCACCGGCAACTCCCGATATTTACAGCAAGGCTCTTGAAGAGGGCATTATTAAAATATTTATGGATGCCGGGTTCTGTGTTACAAATCCCACGTGTGGGGCCTGCCTTGGCATGAGCAACGGTGTACTGGCTGAAGGAGAAGTCTGCGCGTCCACAACCAACCGCAATTTTAACGGGCGTATGGGAAAAGGCGGAATGGTTCATCTCATGAGTCCTGCATCAGCTGCGGCAAGTGCAATCTCAGGTCATATCGCCAACTCAACCCTTTTTACAAATCCCGGAGGAAAGGAATGAAACAGTTCAGCGGCAAAGTGCTCTTTCTTGACAGGTCTGATATCAATACAGATGAAATAATTCCCGCAAAATATCTTACAGAGGTTTCAAGGAGTGCTCTCAAGCCTTATCTCCTGGAAGATTTGAATCTTGAAGCGTTCGATTGTTCAAGGGATATAAGCGGAAAAAATATTGTTGTCACCAGAAGCAA
>JAFDJC010000233.1 GCA_019307665.1 Deltaproteobacteria bacterium
TAAATTTTGAGAACAGCTTCTTGCCCTTCGGGCACCGGCAACGAGTTGCCGGTGTTACCCAATGCATAAATCCCTTTCATGGAAACGGAACGTTATTATGACAACCACTATAATGCGATTACCTTTCTATATATGCTGTAGTTATTTCTTTTTAAACATGATAAATTTTGGGGAAAGTCCAGGTAACATTCAGATGGTAACATTCAGATTGACATCGAGTCGATTTTATTGTATATTTTTTAATATTTTTCACATCGATATTCGAATACAGGAAAATAATGAAGGCTAAATCCAGTATGGAGAAAAGAAAATCCCCCAGAAAAAAGTGCTTTACAGCTGTTGCATATGCGACTCATACATTCTCGAGTATCGAGTATATTCAGGATATCAGTGCATGGGGGGTCTTTATCAGAACCGACAAACAGGTACCTGTAGGTGAGGATATCACAATCACTATTCCACAAATCGATGGCACCAATTCAATGAAAATCGTAGGAGAGGTTGTCAGAACCACTCATGATGGTGTTGGCGTAAAATTTAAAATGGGAATAGATGACTCTGTTGCAGCTGAAACATAAAAGTATAAGTTATTTATTAAAACATTGTCTTAAATGATAATTTGACAGCCGGCTGCTTACCTTTTTCCATTAATTCAACCCTGAAGTTCCCCCTCAAATTATCAACTTGATATCTGTATAACCGCCTGTTGTATTTATGTGCATCTGAAACCGCACCATATATATTCCCCATGTAAAAACCTGCGCCTACGACACTGATAAGGCCTCCGAGTACAGGACTGTCATTAGTAAATGACTCATAAGCCGCAAAGATAAATACTGTGTTCAAAATAAAGGCGACTATTCCATCCTGGTATCTGCCGCAATAAGTTTGTCCTGCGCCGGGAATAACCGACAGACTGCCTGCAAGTACAGGATTTTTCCAATCAGAAGACTGCAACCGGTCAATCCCCGAAGACAGCTTGTCGATTCTGTATTCTTCCTTGTTCCGGCTGCTTATTTTTTGAAAATATTTTTGCGCTGTATCAGCAGCTCCTGATTCCGGAAATACTTCGTAACCATTTTTATACCCAATGCGTCCACCTGCCCATGGATTTTCAAGATATATCCATCCGATTTCGTAAAAACCGCGGTCTTTCAAATCATTGTCTTCAGTAACAATAACCAGATTGTTCAGGCAGTTAACAGCCGAACCAGCCTCTCCCATGGCAAGGTAACTTCTGCTCATCATAAAAGACGCCTGATCTGCAATACCCGTGTTTTGATATTTGTCTATCACGTCCCGAAAGATGGTGACGGCATGCTGGTGCTGTCCGCCCATAAAATACGAAACACCTGTCTTGTATACGGCATTTTTCACCCTTTCATCATCCGGGAAAAAATGGACAAAACGCATATACTCATTGGCGGCTATTGTGTATTCGTTACTTTCGAATAATTGGTCTGCGTACTCAAGTTGCCTGTCGGCATCGATATAGAAGCCTGACTCCGCATTAACTTGGCAATTGAGGAAGAAAAATGCAACAAGGGTACAGAACAGTATCAGGAAGTATTTGCATTTAGGAAAATGCTGGGTCATTTCCCCTGGTCCCACCAGAAATCGTTATTTTCTACAGGATCATAACTGTATGGCGCATTATTTTTCCATACAGACGAAGCATGAACAACTTCATCCCTTCCGCAGCGCATCAACCTGTCGCTGGTCATTATCCACCCAATAAAAACGCCATGTTTTCTGAATGCACTAACAGAATATGTGGAACATGAAGGATGCATGGCGCATCTGTCACCATCAGCTCCTGAAATATAATTTCTAAAGAGCTTTATGGGATAAAGGAATGTGCCGGTCATGAAACTTTCTTCTTCAGCCGGCATATTGCTTTCCAAAGAAAACGCCGTGGATGGACAGCAAAGCATTACAAGCAAAAAAACTATAGTTCTTACTATCAATTTGAGACCTTTGAAAAATGTCATCTCTGTGTAACCCTTAATACTTCCGAGACAGTTGTGATGCCTTTTACAATTTTTCTGACACCATCCATGCGTAGCGTTTCCATATTCTGACTCAGTGCTTCCTTCTTTATCTGGTTGGAGTCAAACGTTTCAAGAACAAGTTTTTTCAGCCTGCTTTCCATTACCAATATTTCCGATATATTGATTCGGCCTTTGTATCCTGTATTAAAGCAGCTGTCACAACCTTTTGCCCTGAAAACTATCCCGTCTTTTAAAATGTCCCTTGTCATTTCAATACTCTTCAAGGCGCCGTCATCCGGTTCATACGGCTCACGGCATTCTTTGCAGAGTACTCGAACAAGCCGTTGAGCAATCACTGCTATCACAGAGGATGAAATCAGAAAAGGTTCGACCCCGATATCCACAAGACGCGTAATGGCACTGGCTGAATCGTTTGTATGCAATGTTGAAAAAACAAGGTGACCAGTCAAGGCGGACTGTACGGCAATATCAGCCGTCTCCTTGTCCCTGATCTCGCCCACAAGCATGACATCAGGGTCCTGACGCATGATTGAGCGAAGCCCCCTGGCAAAAGTCAAATCTATCTTGGGGTTGACCTGAATCTGGCCGATCCCCTGAATCTGATATTCTACAGGATCTTCAATGGTGATAATATTAATATCCGGCTTATTGATGGTAGACAATATCCCATAAAGAGAGGTTGTCTTTCCGCTTCCTGTGGGGCCTGTGACCAGAATAATACCGTTTGGTGAAGTAATCAGTTCATTAATTACATCAAGTTTGTCCTGCTCAAAACCGATATCGGTCAGGGCAAGAAAAGAGCTTGCCTTGTTCAGCAGTCTTAACACGACACGCTCTCCGAATGTTATCGGAATCGTGGAAACACGGATATCAATATCCTGATCCCCTTTTTTTACTTCAAGCCGCCCGTCCTGGGGAAGCCTTTTTTCGGCAATATTCATATTCGCCATTACCTTGATTCTGGAAATTAGCGCTGCCTGTATCCATTTAGGGGGTGTCAGCATATCAAGCAGAATGCCATCTACCCTGTATCGCACTTTAAAACTCTGTTGGTAAGGTTCAATATGGATGTCACTGGCGCCGGCCTTAATGGCCTGTGCCATTATATGATTTACCAGTTTAATAATCGGGGCATCGCTTGTGTCATCTAAAAGATCAGCAGTCTCATGAATCTCATCCATAATGGAAGCCTCACTTTCTTCCATATCCTGAACAAGCTGTTCAGCAGAATCCCGGCTTTGATCATAGGAAAGATTGATGGCAGTCAGGATAGCATCCCTTGTCGAAAGTACAATACCATAATCTTCAAAACCGGTAATTCTCACCAGGTCATCCATGGACTGGAAGTTGGAAGGATCATTGACGGCGATAACACGTCCGCTGTTTCCGGTAGCATCTTTTTTTTCTTCAGCTTGAATACTGTCAAGGCCTGTTACATTTTCTCCATATTCCAGCGGCACCATTACGTTTTTCTTTAAAAACTGGATCGACACTTCGCTGAAAAGCTCTTGTCTGGCATTTGTGATAGGCAGTTCCGGCAAAAACGGAATCCCGTATTTAACACTCATGGCTTCAAGGAGCTGATACTCAGAAACAACTTGCCGGTCCACAAATGCCTTGACCAGGCCCTCTCCGGTCTCTGCCATTGAAGTCAGAGCATCCCTGTATACTTCTTCTGACACGCCGAATTTCTCGCTGAGTATATGTAATAGGCTTTTTGTCATGCTTTACTATGTTAGAACCCGTAATAGTTCAGTTATTCTTGCGTAACAATCGGTTTTAAATCCGGATGGATGGATTCTCCGCTATACATTTTAATTTTCCCCTCTTTTATCAGCTTATCCATCTCTTTCCTCTTTTGATCGTTGATTTCTTTGATCTCGTTATGGGATTTGATAACATGGGGTGTTAAGAAGAAATAGAGATTGCTCTTTTCGCTTCCTTCGGAAAGTGATTTAAACAGCCATCCAAAATAAGGGATATCACCCAGGCAGGGAACCCTTGCTTCATCTTTTGAAAACTGGTCATCAATCAATCCACCTATGACAAGTGTATTCCCGTCATTAACGACCACTGTTGTTTCTATAGTCCGCTTAAATGTGGCCGGAGTTTGCGTATTGCCGATTGCAGAAATAGCCGCCAGATCCAATCTCTCGATTTGCTGAAAGATATCGAGCTTGACCATCCTGCCTTCGCTGATTTGCGGCGTTACCTTCAATGTAAGACCTACATCCTTGTATTCATAGTTCTGATAAGTTTCAGAAGAAGATGTTGTTCCGGTTTTGGTCAGATAAGGCACATTTTTCCCTACTGTAATGGTTGCTTCATGGTTATCCGTTGTTACCAATTGGGGGGTTGACAGGATATGAACATCCTTGTCATTTTTCATCACTTGAATGACCGCTGCCAGGCTGGGAAACTTGACGCCACCTATCTCAATCGCCTCACCAAAAACACCTAAAGCAAAACCGGGAGGATAAGTACCAAGGCCGGCTGCATTCGGTACAAGCATCCCTCCGATATTTCCGTAGTTATTTGAACCGCTGAATCCACCTCCAATGGCACCATTCCTATCAAGATAACTGCTTTCCCCGGTTGCTGTCCATTCCACACCGAGATTTAAACCTTTCTCAATGTTTACTTCCATGATCAGGCATTCTATATAAACCATCGATCTCGGGATATCGAGCTTTTTAATCACTTCTTTCAATGTCCGGTAATCATCTTTTTCCGCCATAATAATCAGGCTGTTAGTAGCCTTGTCAGCCACAATCTTGGCTTTTGCTGAAATGACGGGAGCACTTTTTCTACCTGGAACTTTTCCTGTGTCCTTCTTTGTGGGTAGCATTTGCAGCACTTTTGCAAGCTCTTCAGCCGAGGCATATTCAAGATAGTAAACATGGATTTTCTCCGTGCCCCTGGGTATCTGCTTGTCAAGCATTTTAATAAGCTTTTTCGCCCGAATCGTGTCGACTTCACTGGCAAGGATCACAATTGTGTTAGTCCTTTCATCTGCAACAAATGCCAAATTTCTTGATAGAGCACGTTTTTTTATTTTAGGCGACACACCTGTTTTTGAAAAAATAGACTCTAAAAGCTTTACCATTTTCACGGCATCGGCAGACTCAAGAGG
>JAFDJC010000234.1 GCA_019307665.1 Deltaproteobacteria bacterium
GATTTTATAACTATCAGTGATCTGGAATTCACAATCGGAAAAAAAATTAAACCTGTGATTGTTCCTTTCTTTATTATGGAAGCAGCACACACATTACTATCTCCAGATTTTGAAGGCGGCATTAACGGTAGAGATGTGGAAAAAATCGCCATGACCGATAAGGCCGAAGCATATAGACCGCCTAAAATCAGCAGCTTGCTTAGCTATCTCGTTAAATCAGGTGCCAGCGATATGCTTCTTACCGCCGGTGTTCCACCGTCAGTAAAAAAAGGCAAAGAATGGAGACGTCTCTCCTCTCCCTCATTAACTCCCCAGGACTGTGAGGCCTATGCCACAGAACTTCTTTCAAATGAGAACTGGCAAAAGTTTCAACAGCAGAATGAGATGGAAATCGGCATGAGTTATTTGGATATCGCCAGGTTACGTATAACGATATATCGTCAGAGAAACTCGATTGCAATTGCTATCCGACATTTATATGATAAGATTCCATCATTTAAAGAATTGAATTTGCCCGATTTCTTGAAAAAATACGCGCTCAGGCATCAGGGCCTGATAATAATAGCCGGTCCAGCCGGAAGCGGCAAGACAACCACCCTTGCTACAATAATCAATATCATCAACACAAACCGCAATTGTAATATTATTACATTGGAGGAGCCCATAGAATTTCTTCACAAGCATCAAAAAAGCAATGTCAATCAAAGGGAAATTGGACGCGACACAGAATCCTTTGAACAGGGGCTTCGGAGCATTTTCAGAATGGCTCCGGATGTAATCGTTATTGGCGAGTTACGGGATAAAGAATCATTTGAAATTGCCTTACGTGCAGCACGAACCGGTCATCTGGTCGTTACAACAATGCATGCTTTTGATTCAACATCCGTTATACGAACAATGATAAATATGTTTCCGGTCGAACAACAGCAACTCATCAGCATGATGCTTGCCGAATCGTTGCTGCTGTCATTGTACCAGCGATTGATACAAAAGCAGGACAGCACTGATATGATATTAGCCACAGAAAAATTGACCAGTTCAAACAGAGTCAAAAAGTTTATCTGGGAAGGTAAAATAGATCATATCCGCTCTCAGTTGGAGGCCGGTGCCGATGAATTCACTCCTATTGATGTTTCTCTTGCGAATCTTTGCAAAACAGGAAAAATCGATTTCGAAAGCGGCCTTTTATATTCATCCAATGAAACACTTTACCGAAGTTTATGTGTTGGGATGGGCTGAAGCCATCAAAGTTTTCTGCTTAAAAGTATTTCAACTTATGATTTTAGATAAAAAAATGCGTTTGTAATATTGAGAAGCAGTTTTCCCCTCCAGTCCGGCGGCATGTCATCAAGCACTTCATTTGTCAGGTGTATTCAAGCCATCACCTTTCCCTTTGATGAGTAATAACAGTCATTATTGCCGGCGCGATCAAAAAATCAGCCAGTAAGGCAAAGATAATAACAAGACCTGTATAAAACCCAAAAATTAATGAGTTTCGCAATGTTGCCACCATGAGAATAAAAAAATTGGAACTAAGAATAATAGATGTTAACAGCAAGGCTCTCCCTGTTCCCAAGAGAGTTTCTTTGACTGCTTCATAAACATTTTCGTTTATATTGTAATATTTACGGAAATTATACATAAAATGCATAGTGTCATCTACAACAAGCCCGATGGCAATGCTGCCGATCATTAATGCCGTGAGATCCATAGGTACTTTTGCTATCCCCATGATACCGATTACTGTAAATATAGGCAACAGATTAGGGATCATACTGAGCAGACCGATTTTAAAATTACCAACAAGAATAATCATCAATATGGAAATGACTATAAATGCTATTATATAACTTTTTGTCATACTGTGCATTGCCTCTGTTATTGTCCTTCCCATTATTGGAGTGAGACCTGTTATGGTTACATCTATTTTCGCAGGAAACTCATTACGGAATATTTCTCTTACTTCTTTCACAAACCTGTCTATAATAACAAGGTCAACCCACGGAATCTTAATTGTAATACGTGTTTTTGAAAATTTGCTGTCCACAATTTGCTCAAGATCGTCAGACCCGCTGTTTTCAAAAAGAAGAAATTCTTGTGCAATTATTTCACGATCCTGGGGAATTGTATAATGATTAGAATCATTCCCATGAAGGGCCTGGTTGGTTTCCTTAAGAATATCTGTGATGGAAAATACTTTGCCTACAAAAATATCACTTTGCTTAATACTTTCAAGGTGCTTTGATATTTTATCAATACTGTTCAGTATAAGGGGTTCGTAAATACCGTTTTCCTTCTTTGTATCTACAACAACCTCAATTGTGAGCATACCCCTCAACTCTTTATCAATAAACAGGGCATCCTGCTTAACTGCAAATGAATCGGGAAAATATCTCATCATACTGTGAGTCAGTTCAAGTCGACAGATAAAAAAAATTGAAAGAACAAAAAGAAAAGGACATATCAATAAAATTTTTTTCGGATGTGTTGTTGAAAGGTTTGTAAAAAATAGAAGAAAACGGTCCATAATAGCTGATCTTTTTTCATCTTTTACAGTTTCTTTGAATTTTATCGGAATAGCGGCAATAAGAGCCGGCAGCATAATAATCGTGTAAACAAGTGCCAGAATCACACCGGCAGCTGCAAAAATACCGAGATTGCCTATTGCTGACAACTCTGAAAATGAAAAGGATAAAAGGCCTGCGGCAGTTGTAATACTCGTCATCACTATAGCCAGACCTGAATGTCCCATGGCATATGAAATGGCGTCCTCCTTGCTGCTTCCTTGTTGAAAACGCCTATAAAAAATTGAAAGAATATGTACTGAATCTGCTATGCCGACAGCCACAAGAAAAGTGGGGAGAACCACACTCATCAAAGTAATATATGCGTTAAAAATGGCCATAAGCCCCAGGGTCGACGCCATTGACGAGTAAACAATAATAAAAGGCAATACAACTCCTGATATCCTTTGAAAAAGGATCGTAATAAAAAATATGATAATTCCTGTTGCCATAAGAAAAAGAAGTTTCATATCAGATGCTGTATAACGGTTAAATACATCCACAACTACCGGCCCGCCTGTAACAGCCATTGAAAAACTCTTAGTTTCATGACGTTTTACAATCCTGTTAAGAGAATCAACCAGCTTCATGTTTTGCTTTTGTGAAAAATACCTTCGTTTTACAGGGGCATTTGTATCGCCGGAAAAGTCATCTTCAAAACCATCTTCAAAACCAGATAAATCCTGGGATGAATCAGTATCTTCTTCCACAAAAGCGGCTGTTTCTATTACAATCGCTGTAAGGTTGCCGTCTTTTGAAATAATATTGTTCAAATAAACAGGGTTGTTAAGCACCTGTTTCTTCAATAAAGCCATATCAACATCATTTTCCGGCCAGTCTTTAAGAAGATCATCTACATAGAGAACATCGTTTTCACCGCGAGTATTTCTGGCATTTATCAAACTGTTTACTTCCTGGACATAAGGTAATTCCTTTTCCAATTCGTGATGAAGCGCCTTTAATTTTTTAAGAAAATCATTGCAAAAAATGTTCGGCGCCTTAACACCGACGATTATCATATTTGCACCGCCGAACTGATCTCTAAATGCATTATATTCAATACGGCTCGGATCATCTTCATGGAGCATGGCTTCAGATGATGTATCAATTATTATGTCCGGTATATTGTAAACAAGTACGCCAATAAATAAAAAAACCAGGAACAGTGTTTTAAAACGATTTCTGAAAAGAAGATGCCCCAGTTGTTCAAAGTACTCTTCAATTTTTCTTTTAAACTTTGACATATTTATTCCTAAAGGTCCGTCAATAAGCCGCTTTTATTTAAACCTTGAACAGGTCTTTCGGTTTCTCTTGAAGATTTTTAATTTTAATATATAAATCGTATTCGCTGATAACGACTGAACAAATATGCTTAATTGCTAATTGTGTCAAGAAATTAAATATGTTATAATAGATACTTATTATAAGTAGTATCCATCCTGAAATGATAAAAATATGTCATTTATACTTTTAGAAGTCCAACAGTATTCAAACACCCAGACAACACAAGTTGCCTGGAACAATCGTTTAAAACATAAAAAAATTGGGATAAGTCCAGTAAAAACTTTTCCATTGCGTTTCAGTTAAAATGTATGATAAAATCTTAATTATTTTATTGACATTCCTTCCAGTTTAAATTAATTGCTTCAAGTTTTGTTTAAAACCCGAGTTGCCCCCCTGGAACCCGGCTGACATAAAACCGGATACGGGATAAAAATTTACAGGAATCAGATGATGAAATACGATCTTGATAAAGTGAGAAACATTGGAATCAGTGCACACATTGATTCAGGAAAAACGACGCTTACTGAACGAATTCTGTTTTTCACAAAACGGATTCATACAATCCATGATGTAAAAGGAAAAGATGGTATCGGCGCCACAATGGATTCAATGGAGCTTGAAAAGGAGCGCGGTATTACTATTGCTTCAGCAGCAACCTATTGTGAGTGGGATAACCATCATATTAATATAATAGACACGCCCGGACATGTTGATTTCACCATTGAAGTAGAACGGTCCCTGCGTGTTCTTGACGGTGCGGTCCTTGTACTCTGTTCCGTGGGCGGTGTGCAGTCACAGTCCATTACCGTTGACCAGCAGATGAAAAGATATAAGGTGCCCTGCATCGCATTTATCAACAAGTGCGACAGAAACGGTGCAGATCCTTTCCGCGTCATTAATCAGCTGAACAGCAAGCTAGGGCATAATGCAGTGGCAATGCAAATACCCATAGGACTTGAAGCCAACCTGGAAGGTGTTGTGGATCTTGTATCCATGAAAGCCGTATATTTTGACGGCGACCTTGGAGAGGATGTCCGCATTGAAGAAATTCCCGAACATCTCCGGAAAGAAGCGGAAGAAAAAAGAGAAATTCTAATCGACAAGGCATCACTTTTTTCAGATGATTTAACTGAAGCCGTGCTTGAGGAAGTGGAAATATCGGACCACCTCCTTTTTGAGGCTGTTCGAAAAGGAACCCTTAAACGTGAAATAACGCCAGCATATATGGGCTCTGCCTATAAAAACAAAGGCGTTCAG
>JAFDJC010000054.1 GCA_019307665.1 Deltaproteobacteria bacterium
GTTTCGCATACTCTCAGACCATGGTTCTGCACCAAAAATACCAAATTTGAATTTTAAATCCTTAAAGGACACACCCATTTCAGCAGCCACCTCTGCCAGGTGGAGGGTGTAGGATGGCGTAGCCGTTAATATTGTCGGGCCGAAATCTTTCATAATCACAATCTGTCTTTTTGTGTTTCCGCCTGAAATCGGAATAATTGAAGCCCCCAATTTTTCTGCACCATAATGCACGCCCAGGCCTCCTGTAAAAAGACCGTAGCCATATGCATTGTGTATGATATCTCCGTGCGATGAGCCGCCTGCTACAAGTGACCTGGCCATAAGCTCCGCCCACGTGTCGACATCCCTTAATGTATATCCGACAACCGTTGGCTGTCCTGTTGTTCCCGATGATGCATGAATCCTTACGACGTTATCCATGGGAACGGCAAACATGTTAAACGGATAGTTATCCCTGAGATCCTGTTTGGTCGTAAACGGAATTTTCTTGAGGTCATCAAGCGTTTTAATGTCAGCCGGCGTAATACCGGCATCTCCAAAACTCTTCCGGTAAAAAGGAACCGATGCATAAGCCCGTTCAAGAGTCACCTGAAGGCGCCTGATCTGTATCGCTTCCAGAGCTTCTCTCGGCATTGTTTCATATTCAATGTTAAAAATCATATCAGCGTCCTCCAATACCGGCCAAACCGGAAATTTTATTCGTTAAGCTTTCCTTTGAAATCAGGTTTTCTTTTATCGAGAAACGCGCTGGTTCCTTCACCTGCATCACTGCTTGCCATACAAAGCGCGAATGCATCTATTTCAATGACACAGCCGGTATCAAGATCTGCATCCATACCCGTATTTATAGCATATTTTGCAGCCCTGATGGACACTTTACCCTTTGATGCCATTGCTGTGGCTGTTTTATTAACTTCTTCCATTAAGTCACCGATTTCAACAATCTTGTTCACCATACCGATTTTAGCTGCTGCCTCGGCTGAAATCATTCTACCTGTGAAAATCAGCTCCTTAGCCATATTCTTTCCTATCAGCCTGGCCAAGCGCTGGGTTCCTCCAAAGCCCGGTATAAGGCCAAGGGTAATTTCCGGCAGCCCGAATTTTGCATTTTTAGATGCATAAATAAAATCGCATGCAAGTGCTATTTCGCTCCCACCTCCCAGTGCGAATCCATTGACAGCCGCAATAACCGGTATGCTGAGTTTCTGCAGTCTGTTTATTACTAAGTGGCCTTTTTCTGAAAACTGTTTTGCCTGGAGAGCATTAAACTTTGCAAGTTCTGTAATATCCGCACCGGCGACAAAAGACTTTTCTCCGGAACCTGTAAGAATCAGAACCCTTATATCTTCATTTCCAGCGATCTCGTCAAGCGCCTTCCCAAATTCTCCCAGAAGATCGCTGTTAAGAGCGTTCATAGCTTTTGGTCGGTTAAAAGTGATGGTAGCAATCCCTCCATCTAATGCAAATAAAATATTTTGATACGTCATATCGCCCTCCCCTCATAAAAAAATATTTTCATAATTTAAAATTTATTGTAATTGGCTCCCTTGTTAATAAAAGCAGTCGGGTTAGTCTCCCTCATATAATTCCTTATTCCGTCAACTATAGCCTTGCAAAGGTTCTCCTGGTATTTGGGATCCACAAGCCGTTTACATTCCCTTGGATTGCTGATAAAGGCTGTCTCTATAAGTATCGACGGCATTTGCGCGCCCAGAAGCACATAGAAGGGTGCCTGTTTGACTCCCTTACTTTTAATCCGGCTGTATTTCTTCTTTAGATTTTTACACATCGATTCATGAACATGAGTTGCCAAACGGCTTGATTCGTTAATCTTTGCATTCTGCATCAGGTCCGTCAAGATCGACTGCAGGTCGCTGATGTTCTTTTCAGATGTTGCATTTTCCTTGGCAGCCACCCGTATTGCATCGGCATCGGTTGCGAGATTTAAAAAATAGGTCTCTATTCCATAAGCATGCCTGCTTCTTGCCGCATTTGTATGAAGAGATATAAACAGGTCTGCATTTTTTGTGTTAGCTATGGCTGTACGTTCTTCAAGTGTAAGAAATTTATTGTTGTTTCGTGTCAGGACAACCTCACACCCAAGATCTTTTTTAATTCTTGCGGCAAGCTTTTTAGCAAGACTAAGTACGACGTACTTCTCATGAACCCCTTTCAAATAGCCTGGCGCACCATAATCCCGGCCGCCATGACCCGGATCTATCACAATTCTTTTGACACCAAGGGCAAATTGTTTTGCAATAGCGCTGGGCAAAATTTTATCGCTGTTTTTAGTTGACCCTTTGGATGCATGATATTGTTTACCGCCATGCCTATTCCCGCTCTTTTTTCCCCACACATCGATAACGATCCTGAACGGGTTTTTAAGCGAAAAAATCTTGTAGTTATCAAAAGATTTGATATCAACCACGACTCTTACCGAGTCTGGTGTGTGCTGGCCGACCCTGGCATTCTTTAACAGATTATCATTAATCGGTATCACCTTATCAAATTCACTGCACAAGACACTTCGGTCAAGGTCTACATAAAGGCGTGGTGGCTTATGAATGGAAGGGTCTTCTTTCAAAAGCCTGTGGTGATATCTCGTATCTTTATCTGCATCGATCACAACCCTTGTGTAGCTTGGGTTTGACCAATATCTTATATTTCTGATTTCTGAAATCCCTTTGGGTTCGGACGCCAACGATATTTCTGTTTCCGGCCGGCAGAATTTATCTTTAGTTGTTTCTGTTGTCCCGGTATCACTTTTTGCGACTTGAATATTTCTTCCGGTAATTCTTTTGACTTCCCACACCGCCCTTTTGTTGTATCGACTTCCCGGATGATTTCTGACAATACGTTCGAAAGTATCGATTGAATTCTTTTTATCAGATTTTCTAGAAGATCGCTTATAAAGCTCATAGTAAAGCTTTCCGGTCTTGTAAAGGCCGGCAGCCGCCCATTCCCCGCGAGGATTGTGGTCATATACGGCTTTATATTTATTGATACATACAAGCCACTGATCCCTGTACTTTAGCTTTCTAGGACTTTTACGAAGCTTTTTATAGGCTGCATCAGCCGCATAATATTTATCCTTTGCTGTTTTTGCCCTGCTGCCGCCTGACGGCGGTTTGCCTTTTGAAGATATGGATTTGGTTGAAACTGACCTTTTTGGACTTGTTTTGGTAATCTTTCTGATTTCAGCTGCCGCTTTGTTTGCGTATGCACTTTTAGGATATCTTTTAATAATACGCTCAAAAATATCTATCGCTTCCTGCCTGTCTGAATCAAGGTATGACCTCCTTGAAAGCGAATAATAAAGTTGGCCGGCCTTAAAAAGACCTGCCGCGGCCCATTCGCCATTTGGATCAAGCTTGTAGACCGCTTCGTATCTCCTAATGCAAGCGAACCACTGGTCCCTGTATTTTTGCCGTTTTGGGTTGTTCCTAAGCTTTTTCCAGGCGCTGTCAGCTGCAAAATATTTTGATTTGGCTGTCTGGGCGGATGCATCAGGCACAAAAGGTGCGAAAGATGCAAAAGATGCAAAAAGTGATAATACAACCAGCGCTATTAAAAAGACGGTTATTTTTTTCCTATTCATCATAAAAGTTAAAGCTTTTCTCATCATAAGCGTTAAGACTCTTCAGTCACTTTTTCCCTCAGCTCACTAAGATAATTAATGGCATCAATGGGTGTCATTGTTGATATATTAATTTTTCGCAGCTTTTCTACTACGATTTCTTCAGGTTTTCTAAACAGATCGAGCTGAACAGGGCCTTTTTGCTGTTCCTGCTCCTCTGATGCTGGCAATCCTGCTGGATTGCATTCTTTTTTTTCGATCTCTCTTAAAACATGTTTGGCTCTTTCAATGATTGCATCAGGCATTCCCGCAAGCCTTGCCACCTGTATTCCATAACTCCTTGTTGTGCCTCCCGGTTCAAGCTTCCGGAGGAATATAATTTTTTCGTTCCACTCTTTCACTGCAATATTAAAATTCTTTACACGTTCCTTCCGATCAGCAAGATCGATCAGTTCGTGATAATGGGTTGCGAATAGCGTTTTGACACCGGTTCCATCCAGATCATGTAAATATTCGGCTGCCGCCCATGCGATACTCATCCCATCGTATGTGCTGGTTCCACGCCCTATCTCATCCATGATGACAAGACTATCTGAGGTGGCATTGTTCATTATCTTGGCTGTTTCCTCCATCTCAACCATGAATGTACTCTGACCTGAAGAAAGATTGTCAAGCGCCCCGACCCTGGTGAATATTTTATCCGTAAGGCTCACAGATGCTTCTTCGGCCGGTACAAATGAACCGATATGAGCTAAAATTACGATAAGTGCCGCCTGACGCAAAACAGTCGACTTTCCCGCCATATTCGGACCTGTAATGATCAGCATCTGATGATCATCATTATCCATTCTGATGTTATTGGGTATATACCGCTCACCCGTAATCATCTTTTCAACAACCGGATGGCGACCCTCTTTGACACATATTGCACCGTCTCTGCTGATTTTCGGCATGCAGTAGTCGTTCTGATCCGCTGTCTCTGCAAAGCCTGTGATGCAGTCAAGGCCGGCAATAAATCGTGCAATGTATAATATACGACGACTGTTTTTGACAACCATGCTTCTGATATCATTAAATATTTCAAACTCCATTGACGCCATCTGCTCCTGTGCGCCCAGTACTTTTGTTTCAAATTGTTTAAGCTCGTCTGTAATATACCTTTCAGCGTTAACCAGTGTCTGTTTCCTGGCGTAATGGGGCGGAACTGATTTTATCTGGGTTCTTGGAATTTCAATATAGTATCCAAACACCTTATTATACTTAACCTTGAGGGAATTAATCCCTGTTTTCTCTTTTTCTTCAGTCTCAAGCCTGGCAAGCCATCCCTTTGCGTCACTGCTGATCTTTATCAGTTCGTCGAGATCGCTGTTATAGCCTTTTTTAATCATTCCGCCTTCATTTATTGTCATCGGAGCATCTTCACGAATGGCCTTGTCTATCAATTCTGAAAGTCTGTGTAAGTGATCGAGCATATCAGGCTCAGAAGATACATCAATCCTGAAAAAGTCGGATTCAAAAACAGAAACATCCGAAAAAATAAGCGGCAGCATGTTCAACGAATGCTTAAGCGAGACAAAGTCCCGAGCATTGCATCTTCCCATGGTTATCTTGCCTGCCAGTCTTTCCATATCATATACGGACTTCAGGTGCTTTCTGATGCCATGTCTGGTATCTAAGTCTTCCTTTGCCTGTCTGACCGCTTCCAATCTGTTCATTATCTCATCCGGATCAACAAGCGGATACCGAAGCCATTGCTTCAGAAGTCTTCCGCCCATGGCTGTAACGGTTTTGTCGATGATGTCGATGAGGGTTCCACGGCGAGTGCCTGTCTGCAGATTTTCCATAAGCTCAAGGTTCCTGCAGCTCATATCATCAATGTGCAGATAACTATCCAATGCGTATGGCTCGATATTGCTGATATGCCCGGTTTTCTGTTTTTGCGTCTCACGAACATATGAGAGCAACGCCCCTGCTGCTGCAGTTCCTGCCTTTGCGTCTTCACAGCCAAATCCTTCAAGGCTTCTGGTTTCAAACTGTTCAATGAGTATTTCTTTTCCGGTTTCAAGGTCAAATCTATTGTCATCGAGAAATGATACATTCTTTTCCTTCAGGATGTCCAATAAAGATGAAAACGTATCATCTAAACGATAAGACTCAGGGATAAGGACTTCACTCGGAGATATGCGAAGCATTTCCTCGATGACCTTTTCAATACTGTCTGATTCAGTCAGTCTGAACGTCCCTGTGGAAATGTCGAGGAAAGAAATTCCAAAAAGCTTATGAGTTCCGGAGATGGAAAGAATATAATTGTTTTGCTTCTCATCGAGAAGTGCGCTGTCGACAATCATTCCGGGTGTGATCACCCTGACCACATCCCTTTTTACAATACCTTTTGCCTGGGCAGTATCTTCTATCTGGTCACAAACAGCTACCTTATGTCCGCTCTTTATCAGTCGCCCAATGTAGTTGTCGGCAGCCTTAACCGGTATCCCACACATTGGAACCGGGATTTCATTATTTTTATTTCTTGAAGTGAGTGTTATTTCAAGGATCCGTGACGCGGTATCGGCATCCTCAAAAAACATTTCATAAAAATCACCCATTCTGTAAAAAAGAATCGCATCCTTATACTTCTCCTTGATGGAAAAGTACTGTTGCATCATAGGCGTTATTTTAGCGTCTGTTTTCTCAACCACTTGCAATAATTACAATATCATTCTTTTTGTTTGAGCCGCTCTCAAATCCCTTGTCATTTTTTTTCCAAACCCTTGATCTTTTCACGCTGTAAAGTCAATATTTTGTTAAGGTTTTTGATTGTTTTCTGCGCATTAAACCTTGCTATCAAGCTGAAAAAATAGGATATAATAACTCCTGTAAAAAAAGATACGAAAAAGAAAATTCCAACCTGCATGTCAGGGGATCGGTATTGGACAAAGCCAAGGTCCAGAGAGAGGCTTTCTGTTGAAAGAAAAAAACTTCGGTTCTGAAAAATTACAACACAAGCAAATACAAAAACAGTTAGGATAACAAAAAAGTTGATTTTTTTCATCCAGTTTCTCCTTTGGAATTTATCCGCTTTTTTACACCGCTTCTACTCTGAACTGGATTAAAACTCAACCTTTTTTTCTTTTCGCTTTTTACTCTTCAGGTTTTACTCTTCAGGGGGACAACCTCTATGTCACCCCAGGCACCGATACCGTCCTCTTTAATCACCACCATCCCCCTGACGCCTTTGATTTCTCTGCCAAACTCGATTGCGCCCGCGATATCTGTTTTTGAAATAACCCGGTTGGCGATGGATGTTGCAGCGGCATCAGCCAGTGCACAGGAATCGGACACGACACAGACAGCGTCGGCATTCCCAAAACTTCTCGAATGCCCTACCGTTCCAGATGAGGTGCATAATGAAACAGGGTCTCCGCAGCCGTCGACAGTTACACCAACCTCCATACTCAATGGAGAGCGACCGGCAAAAATTCCTGCCGTAACCATACCATCAAGTCTGATAAAAATATCACCCCCGTTTTCAACTACAACATCCCTTGAATAATCCAGAAGCCCTCTTCCAACACTCTCAGCCACAGCTCCCGCTACGGCAGCCATCGGCCCGACACCTGCCGCCATACCGGCAAAAATCATTTCTCTCACTATCTTCGGTGCCGGACCTGTTTTGGTCCATGGTACAAGAGTTTTCGCAAATTCCGGATATTGTTTAATATATGTTTCTAAATATCCCCGGCACTCAAGGATAAGTTCCCTTGCGGCATCGAAAAGCTCTGTCTCGGCCCGAACAAAAATATCGGTTTCTTTGACAACAACCCTGAATGAAACCAGGTTATTATTTCGTATAAGGTTGCGGTATAATTTTTTGTCATCCATTCCGATCTGTTACCACACAAACTCAGGCCGCATGCTTTCCGGACACTGGTTAAGAAAATAACGGTCTGTCATACCGGCAATAAAATCTCTTACTATCTCCACATCCGTACTGGTCTCAACATATTCGGATGACATATTTTCTAGAAAACCGGTGAAAATAGCTGATGAAAGATTTTTCGTACTTAAGTCGGCAAGGTATTTTTCAAATAAGTGCTCATAAAGCCTTTTGATTGATTTTGAATATTTTTTTATCTTTGGATTCAGATAGATGTTACTGTAATTGAATCTTTTAAGAAGCTTTAACGCTTCAGATATTTCAGGGCTGAAAGATAAGAACGGCTGTTGATAACTTTTTTTGATAATATCGGTTACAAGGGTATATACGATAGTACCGTTTGTGTCGCCAAGTAGTTCAACACTCTCTTTTGGCAGGTCAGACCTCATGATAAGACCCAGACGAATCGCATCTTCAATATCCCTTCCTATATAGCTTACAGTGTCAGCCATTCTGACAACACAGCCCTCAAGTGTCATGGGTATAAGCGATTCCCGGCCACCCCTTAATTTTTTGGCAATATCATTATACAGGCTTTCAAACGTCCTGCCCTTTCCAGGCTCAAGACGTTGATTGTGGATTTCGCCATCGTGACACAAAATTCCATCAAGGGTTTGAAGACACAGGTTACACCCCTCTCCTTTTCGTTCAACCCTGTCAAGAAAACGGACGCTTTGTACATTGTGGTAAAAGTGTCCTGCATTGTCTTTTCGGCAAAGTTCAGATAAAAAAGTTTCACCCTCATGTCCAAAGGGAGGGTGTCCGATATCATGACCGAGTGCAATCGCCTCGAGCAGGTCCTCGTTGAGTCCGATAAAACGCCCTATGGTGCGTGATATCTTTGACACAAGCTGAACATGAAGAACCCTGTGTGTAATATGGTCGTTCCCGGCAAAATAAAAAACCTGTGTTTTGTCAATGTATCGTGTATATGCCAGGGAATGGAGAATTCTATCCACATCCACTGCAAATGCCTGTCTGTAATCATTTTCAAGACGTTTCTCGTATTTTTTCCTTATTCCTGCACTGCTCGGAACAGCTTTGTCGGATAATATTTCCTTTTCATGTTGATTTGATATTTCTTTTAATTTAACAATTTTCATAACAGCTCAAATCTCTCCTCGTTCAATCATATTTTCCATGAGCTTTATATAATCGATTCCCGCCTTTCTAAACCCTTCCTTACCATATTTCATATTCGCTTCAAGGACATAGTATTGTCCGCCGGTGTTTATGATATCTATCCCCACATCATCCCAGCCACACTTTCCGGCTGTATAAAGGGCAAGCTCTAAAGCCTCATCCGGAACATGATATAGCTCAACGCTCCCGCCTTTTGCAACATTGCTTCTGAATTCCCCGGGAGCTGCAATTCTCCAATATGCGTGTACCACTCTTTTTCCGATCACGACAACACGTATATCCCTGTCAGCCTTTATATATTCCTGGATATATGCCGGGCTTGTCTCATTTAAGTATTCTTCAAGATCGTTCCTGCTTTTAATAAGGAAAACCCCCGTCCCCATCGCCGAACCTCTCGGAACTTTTGCTATAAAAGGAAAGTCAAAATCACAAATGATTTTTTCCCTGCAGCGCCTTCCGTAATAAACCCTTGTCGCAGGATGTGGTATCTCCAGAAGGTTAAAAACAGCTGTCTGTTTGATTTTGTCCTGAACACATTTATAGGTATGGTACGAGGGGAAGGTTTTTTTTCCGATTGAATCGAACAGATCTGCATAAAAAGTTGTTGGATAGTAGATTTTACCGGCATTCCTTATTAAGGATGCCTCTTCCTTGCTGTATTCACTGAAATTAGGCCGGGCACCGAGTGTAATAACATTTCGACATCCCTTAAGACGTGACTCAAGGGCTATAACTTTTCTCGTAGCTGTCATAAGATTTTAGTACAAATGCTGATTGAGAAACCGGAATATCGGCATAGCTTCTTTCGGTCTCCAGCCGAAAAAAAGCGCCGTCTCCGCTTGACAAAGAAAGAACAAACGGAAATAAATAATTGTTTACAAAACACATTTTTTCAAACTCAGCCCTGTACTCCAGTGACCCTAAAAAATTAAAAATTTCAAGTTTATTAATTTTTGTCTTCTTCTCATCAAAATAAATTTTTTCGCTTTTCCCAAACCAGTCTTTTTTTAAAAAAAGAATATACCCTGTCATCAACTCATCACGTTCAATAACAGCTGAATCGAAATCAATAACCGGTATCCTGCCTGCCATAATATTAACGACATCTTGTGCTTTAACAGGAATTGAAGTTATTGATTCAAACATCGCACCATCTGATTCGCCTTTGTAAAATTTTCCTTCTCTGTGTGACAAAAAATAATAATCTGTTCCGTCAAAAGACAGGCTCGCCGATGATTTTCCTGGAATTCCCAGTATTTCAAAACGTATTTTATCGGGCCTTGATGCAATCCATGCCACGCGTACGGAATTCAACTCCTGACCATCCTTCAGGCTGGCCTTTCCGATTCCCTTAAAGGTTTTTAAATCTTCATTTCGTCTGGCTATCATTGACAGAAGACGTTGTATCTCATCAGACGTCCCTGCTATTGATGAATCAGGTGCATCACATGGCTGTTCTTTCAGTATACTGCATCCTGGAGTCAACACGGCAGTTATCAAGAATAATAGAATAAAATACTGTTTCAACTAATTAGCACCGTTGCCGGACAGCTTTTGTATTTTCGCTTCAAGCTCAGCATTGTTTCCATTTTTGCTATGATCCAGAGAACGCTTGAACATTTCAACTGCCTTCTCTTTTTTTCCGGTCTTCAAATAGACATCTCCAAGGTGTTCCAGAACAATCGGATCATTTGGAACAAGGATAACTGCTTTTTCCAGTTTTTCAAGCGCCTCTTCGATTTTTCCTGTTTTATAATAAAGCCATCCCAGGCTGTCGGTAATGTATCCGTCTTCGGGTTTAAGTTCAACAGCCCTGAGGATCAACTTTTCCGCCTCTTCAAAGTTCCGGTCAAGATCAAGATAAGTATAGCCCAGATAATTCAATGCGTGTGCATCCAAAGGATCAATCTCAATAACTTTTTTCATCTGTTCAATAGATGCTTCCTTCTTTGCCCACTTATCGTATACAACTCCCAGGCGGAAATGAATCCTTGTGTTTCTGCTATCAGCCTCAAGCGCTTTCATTAATATCTCTTCAGCCTCCCCGTATTCAGCATTTTCCTCATAAAATGCGCCGAGATACAAGTGCAGTTCTATGTTGGTCGAAGTCATCCGGACGGCCTTTTTTAAATACTCTATTGCCTTATCAATCCTCTTGTCATCCTTGTAACAGAAGGCCACATGAACCGCAGCGCTTTCAAAAAATCTTGAATCCGGTTCTACTTTTTGAAAATATTTCAGTGCATTTTCCATGTCTTTTTTTTCATTATATGCCACACCCGTCAAGTAATTTAGGTCTGAACTTTCCGACTGGTGCTCAAGCATTCCATGAAGGAGTTTGAGGGAATCATCAAAACGATCTTTTTCAAAAAAAAGGAAAATGATCTTTCTTGTAATATTAGGGGTTATCAAACTTCTCTTTGCAAGCTCCCCGGCAATCGTATCAAACTCAGCATTCATGCCGGCATTATGATAATAAAGCCCCAGTTCCATTTCCGCCCTTATGTTGTCAGGCTCTATTTTTAAAATTTCCTGGTAAAGACGAACGATCTCCTCATGCATATCAGCGCTGTTTTCCCTGTTCTGATAAAAATCCAAAAGTTCAAATCTCGGTTCGATAAGTTCAGGATCTATCTCCAGGGTTTTTTTAAACCATTTTTCAGCTTCTTCTGTGTCTCCCTTTTCTGCGTATGCTCTTGCCAGAAAAAAATAGCAATAAAAAGAATCAGGAAAGTTTTCGACAGCTTTCTTATATACGTTCAGGGATTTTTCTGTTTCCCCCATTTCAGTGTAAAGTGCTCCCAGAACAAGGTAAACCTTTTCCTGCTCAGGGTCAGCCTGTATTACTTTTTCATATGCATCGGCTGCTGCCTCAAAATTTTCAAGTTTCTGCTCAATGCTTCCTAGAATAATCAGTGATTTCATATCTTCAGGCTTTGCCTGAAGGACCTGCTTTATCATGTTTAAAGCATTATCAAATTTCTTCTCGTAAAGATATAAAAGCGTCAGTTCTCTTTTCAGCAGCAGGGATTCAGGATCCTGCTCAACCGCAGCCTCAAGATAGTACACGGCTTCTTTAATATTGCCGTTTTTTTTCGCCTGCAAGGACTGCGTGTAATTAAAATATCGATTTCCCGGCGCTTCTATGTATTGATCCTGCTGGGTACCCGATGGTGCGGACCGATCCAGAAAAGAACAGCCTGAAACCAGCAGACCTGAAATCAACAGACCTGAAATCAACAGAATGGGCAAAGCGGCAATAAGCAAGCCATATATATTTTTTGTTTTTCTATTTTTAATTGGTGACAAAATCTTCATTTAATCCATTAGACCTTTCCTTAAAACAATCTGATTATTATAGTTGATGGCTTCGTAAAATTTCCAATATCTGCGTTGCACTGCAGCCAAGCTTCCAAAAAAGACATTAATCTGCATTACCTGCATCACCGTCAGGCGTGTAAGAATGAAAGTCAGGAATCTCGTTTTTAAAAAACGTTTTTATCTTTTTAATTATATTTTTTTCAACCTGCCTCACCCGTTCTCTTGAAATACTATATTTATCTCCAATATCCTGAAGTGTCAGTGGTGCGTCTGAAAAAATGCGTGTGTCGAAAATTTCGAGTTCACGATCACTCAGTGTTTTTTTAAATTCATCAATTTTTGTATGAAGGAGTTTCTCCATTTCTTTTTTTGCAACGCGATCCTCAACCGAATCAGAATCAGAGCTTAAAAAGTCTATCCTTCCCGTATCCGAATCGTCCTTCACAGGTGCATCAAGAGAAACATCCCAACCGTCAAGCCGCTGGTCCATATCGACCACCTCTTTTTCAGAAACACCGAGTCTTTCAGAAAGAAGCTTTGGTTTGGGATCAAAGCCCTGTTCAATAAGTTTCTGTTTTTCCTTTTTCAGCCTGAAAAAGAGTTTTCTCTGACCCTGTGTTGTACCGATTTTTACAAGCCGCCAGTTGTCCATTATAAATTTCAGGATATACGCTTTTATCCAGAATGATGCATAATATGAAAATTTGACATTCTTGTATGGATCGAACTTTTTAACAGCCTGCATTAGCCCAATATTTCCTTCCTGAATCAGATCAAGGAGATTCTGCATCCATATTCTCTGGAATTCGAGGGCAATTTTAACCACAAGCCTCAGGTTCGATGTCACAAGGGTATAGGCTGCCCCGGAATCACCTTCTTCCTGGATTCTTCTGCCGAGTTCAATCTCTTCTTGCCTGTTGAGGAGCCTGTATCCGCCGATTTCCGAAAGATACCGTTGAAGCGGGTCATATTTGACAAGACTTTTATCGTAAGTCTTTTTAACAATGTTACTGATTTCAGAACCGGACGATAGTTTTGTCTCTTTCTTTTCTTTTTCAGATTTTGCTTTTTTCTTGTCCTTCATAAATGTTATAAACTGCCCCGGATTACATTTTAATGGGTTACATTTTCAATGGACAGTAATCGCTTTTTATGATATCTGACCAATTTATCTGTTTTTGTTCTGCGTTTTGCGCCTGTAGCTCAGCTGGATAGAGCAACGGACTTCTAATCCGTAGGCCGCAGGTTCGAATCCTGCCAGGCGTACCATTTAAATCAAAGGCTTACGGCATATTTTCACTGTGAGCCTTTTTGGTTTGCCCAGCTGTTTTTTTATCTCAATTACACGTTTTTTATCTCGATTACAAATGGTAAATTTTATCTGCTGGTACTGATATCCTTTTAAAATTTAATGTTATAACGAGTTTTATATCATAACACATGTAATCATTCCGTCAATAATATAATCGTGATACGACAAGCTATATGACCTGACTTCATAGAGGGGGGACACCAGCTTCTCAGAATATTAACCTTATCAAAACAAATTTAGTAATTCGTAGCAATTGAGATGATGTAGTTGATACTGCTATATAATTTGTCATTGACAAGACAATAAAAATCTTATTTAATTTTAAATAGTTAAAAAGTAACACAAATCGAAAATTGCATGATATACAGATCTGTATAATAACTTTGTAGAGAAAGGAGAGAAAGAGTGAAAACAGTTTTGACTATAGCTTGCTTTCTTTTGTTTGTTTCATCACTCTGTGGTTGTTCAAAAAAGATTGATAAGTCAAAAATACAATTCCGAAATAGAATTACTGCTGAAGAATTTAAACAGCTTTTAAATAAGGCTGAACAGGGACATGCCATTGCTCAATTTAATTTAGGTACTATGTATTACCAAGGTGAAGGCGTACCACAAAATTATACTGAAGCTATGAAATGGTATAAAAAGGCTGCTGAACA
>JAFDJC010000055.1 GCA_019307665.1 Deltaproteobacteria bacterium
AAAGCAAAGGGTATCCGCTGGTATTTGTAGGGGATGTTGTGGGTACCGGTTCATCAAGAAAATCAGCCGCCAATTCATTGATATGGCATATCGGCAAAGATATTCCATATGTCCCGAATAAGCGGCAGGGCGGTTTTGTATTAGGCGGCAAGATCGCTCCTATTTTCTTCAATACACTGGAAGATGCCGGCGCACTGCCTGTGGAGTGCGACATAGGGGAAATTAATAATGGAGACGTGATCACAATATTTCCCTATGAAGGAAAAATTGCAAATGCTGAAACCAATAAAACCATTTCTGAATTCACGCTAAAATCAAAGGTCCTGCTGGATGAGGTCAGAGCCGGCGGCAGGATTCCCCTTATTATCGGAAGACGTTTAACCGAAAAAACATGCGAGGCCCTAGGAAAAAAAATGCCGCCTGTTTTTCAGAGACCTGATTCTGCTCCGGATACCGGAAAGGGCTTTACGCTGGCTCAGAAAATTGTTGGCCGCGCCTGTGGAACAGAAGGCGTCAGGTCGGGAACTTACTGTGAGCCTACCATGGCCACAGTCGGGTCTCAAGATACGACCGGGCCGATGACCAGGGATGAACTGAATGAGTTGGCATGTCTTAAGTTTTCAGCAGGCCTTGTCATGCAGTCCTTCTGCCATACCGCTGCATATCCCAAACCTGTTGACATAAAAATGCACAAAACACTTCCGAAATTTTTTACATCAAGAGAAGGTGTTTCTTTAAAACCGGGAGACGGTGTTATCCATTCATGGCTTAACCGGATGATACTCCCTGATACCGTAGGAACAGGCGGTGATTCACATACGCGATTTCCTTTGGGTATCAGTTTTCCGGCAGGATCAGGGCTGGTCGCCTTTGGTGCAGCCATGGGTATGATACCCCTGGATATGCCGGAATCCGTTCTTGTGAGATTTCAAGGCCGTCTAAAACCGGGGATAACCCTCCGCGATCTGGTCAATGCCATCCCTTATACCGCAATCCAACAGGGCCTTTTAACCAAAAAAAAGGAAGGTAAAAAAAATATTTTTTCAGGGCGCATTCTTGAAATGGAAGGCCTTCCTGATCTTTCAGTTGACCAGGCATTTGAACTCACCGATGCTTCAGCCGAGCGTTCAGCAGCTGCAGCGGTTATTCAGCTCAACAGGGAATCTGTAGTCGAACACATGAAATCAAACAGGTTTTTCCTTGAGCAGCTTGTTTCAGAAGGTTACAAAGACAGGGACACAATTAAAAAACGCATACAAAAGATTGAAGAATGGATATCAAGTCCTGAACTCCTGGAAAGAGATAATGATGCCGAATATATCCAAATTGTCGATATTAATTTAAATGAAATAAAGGAGCCGATCCTTGCCTGCCCGAATGATCCGGATGATGTTCGTCTTTTGTCGGAAGTCAGCGGAACAAAAATCGACGAGGTTTTCATTGGCTCATGCATGACCAGTATCGGACATTTTCGAGCTGCCGGAAAGCTTCTTGAAGGGAAAACCGATCTTCCCGTACGTCTTTGGATGACACCACCCACAAGAATGGACCAGGAACAGTTGAGAAAAGAGGGATATTATGGCATATTGGAAAAGGCAGGCGCGAGAATGGAGATGCCCGGATGTTCCCTGTGCATGGGAAACCAGGCCAGGGTTGCCGGGAATGCAACGGTGATGTCTACTTCTACCCGAAATTTTCCAAACAGGATGGGTGATAATGCGAATGCTTTTCTCGGCTCAGCCGAACTGGCCGCAATCTGTGCCATTGAAGGAAAGATGCCTGATTTAAAAACATATATGAATTATGTCAATGGAGGATGTTATGAGTGATAGTGTTTACAAAATAATTGAACTGGTCGGGACCAGCACAAAATCATGGGAAGATGCTGCAAGAAATGCGGTGGAAACTGCAGGTAAAACACTTGTTGATTTAAGGATTGCAGAGGTCTCAAAGCTTGATATGAAAATGGAAAATGGCAAGGTCACTGCATACCGAGCAAGAATTTCCCTTTCAATCAAGTATGATACTGAAGTGAAAAAGTGGTAGGCCAAATCATACCAGGCCTTCATATGCTGTAGGAACGCGTTCGTCAAGATAGGAAACGCTCTGTCTGTACTTGTCCATCTCACAAGGATCAAGCTTTGCAATAATGGTGGCAGGGCTGTTTCCTTCTACTGCAGCCATTACCTCTCCAAAAGGTGAAACAATCCTTGAGCAACCGCCGTATGTCAGGTTCTTGTCTCTGCCGCTGCTGTTTGCAGCCACCATAAAGACCTGATTTTCAACAGCCCTTGCTCTCAATAAAGTATTCCAGTGGTCAATACGCTCAATCGGCCACTGGGCTGCTGTCAGAACAACCCAGGCTCTTTTAAGAGCAACTGCTCTGCAAAGTTCCGGGAATCTCAGGTCATAGCAGATCATAAGGCCAATCAGCCCTTTGGATGTATTACAAACAACAGAGCTGCTGCCGGCGGAAAAATATTTATGCTCTCGGGTTGGTGAAAAAAGGTGTACTTTGCGGTATGAGCCTGCAACAGAACCGTCCATATCAATAACATACATGGTGTTATAGATACTCTTTCCTGATGCTTCAGGCATTGAGCCTGCTATTATAATCCTGTGTTGTTTCGCTTTTTCGGAAAGTTTTTCAATAATATCGGGTAAATCTTTGGCATGTTCATGAAGTTTTCTGTTATCAAAACCGCATGACCACATCTCAGGAAGAAGCACAAGCTCAGCCCCCTGATCGGCTAAAAGGTCTGTTTGGCCAAAAGCGGTTTCAAGGTTTGACCTGGTGTCGCCGGTCTTAACATCAAACTGAACAATTCCGGCTGTAAACGTATGTGGTCTGGTCATAGACATTTTAGACTTTGCAAAAAGCTGCAGATTACATTCAAATCTGGGCACCCCTATTGCAACTCCATTATAATTCCTATAATTACGGAAAAAGGCCATCTCCGATATACTGGAAACAGCCTTTTAAGATTAATTTATTAACAGCCACTATTGCTCTTTTTCTTCACCGGGTCCTTCATCGGAATCCTCCGAGCCACCACCCGCCATAAGTTTCAACTTTTTATATCGCGCGTTAAACTCTTTTTCGAGCTGTGCATGAAGCCTTTTTGCTTCTTCTGGAAAGGTTTTCTCAAGAGACGCGTATCTGACTTCTCCTTTCAAAAAATCGCGCAAACTGCCGTCCGGCTCCTTTGAGTCCAGAATAAATGGATTTTTGCCTTCTGCTTCAAGCAGCGGATTATAGCGGTACAACGGCCAGTACCCTGACTGGACCGCAAGCTTTATCTCTTCCTGACTTTTGCCCATCCCTTTCATAATGCCGTGATTAATACAGGGAGAGTATGCCATCATCAAAGAGGGCCCGTCATAGCTTTCAGCCTCGGAAAATGCTTTTATCAGCTGCTGTTTATTTGCACCCATTCCAACATTTGCAACATAAACATAGCCGTATGTCATGGCCATGCCGCCAAGGTCCTTTTTAGCGGTTTTCTTTCCGGAAGCAGCGAACTTGGCTATAGAACCGGTGGGTGTTGCTTTTGAAGATTGGCCGCCTGTATTGGAATAAACTTCCGTATCAAATACCATGACGTTGATATCTTCTCCGGATGCAAGAACATGGTCGATCCCACCATATGAAATATCGTATGCAGAACCATCGCCCACAAATATCCAGTAAGACCTTTTCGTAAACAAATCAGCCATGCTGTAAATTTCATCCAAAAGCAGATTCCCTTTCAGCGACGGCAGCAGTTTTTTCATGATGTCACCGTATTTTTTTGATTCTACGGGATCTTTCATATTGCCAAGCCAGCCGCTCATTGCGTCTTTAAGGTCCTGGGATATGTCGGTACCAATCGCTTCATTGATCAGTGCTGCAAGTTTTGTCCGCCGCTGAATCGTTCCGAGAAACATTCCATAGGTAAATTCAGCAGGATCTTCGAAAAGTGAGTTACCCCATGTTGGGCCGAACCCATCTTTGTTTACGCAGTAGGGAATAGCCGGAGCAGACCCTCCCCATATGGAAGTACATCCTGTAGCGTTACCGATCACCATTCTTTCACCAAACATCTGTGTCAGAAGCTTTGCATACGGCGTTTCACCGCATCCTGCACATGCACCCGAAAACTCGAGAAGCGGCTGGCAAAACTGGCTTCCCTTGATGCTGTTGCGTTTTAAAAGGTTATCCCTAACTGGAAGCTTTTCAAAATATTCATTGTTCGGAACCTGTATTTCCGTCTGTGTTTCCAGCGGTTTCATCACAAGTGCCGGTTTTTTGGCAGGACAGATATCAGCGCAGTTTCCGCATCCCATGCAGTCCAATGCATTGACCTGTATTCTGAAATGATATTCCTTTAATTCCTTTCCAAGTGCTTTTTTAGCTTCAAATGCTGAAGGTGCGTTATTCATCTCCTCATCGGTCAGAAGAACGGGACGGATCGCTGCATGGGGGCAAACCATTGCACACTGGTTGCACTGGATGCAATTTTCCATAACCCATTCAGGAACATTGATCGCAACGCCGCGTTTTTCATACTTGGTTGTGGCAACCGGGAAAATGCCGTCAACGGTAAAAGCGCTTACAGGCAGTTTATCTCCCTGCTGTGCAAGCATCGGACGCATGACATTCTTAACAAACTCTGGTTCGTCTGCATCAGTTTCAGCGCCTTCTGCTGCGTCTTTCCATGAGTCCGGATAGTTGATCTCCACCAGGTTGGACAAGGTATGGTCCACAGCACTATGGTTCATGTTGACAATCTTTTCGCCTTTTTTGCTGAACAACTGAACAATCTGGTCCTTGAGATAATTCACTGCATCATCCACCGGTATCACATTGGCGAGCTTGAAAAATGCAGTTTGCATGATCATATTAATCCTGCCGCCAAGGCCGACCTCGGATGCGATTTTGACTGCATCGATATTGTAAAATTTTAATTTTTTCCGTGCAATGGTCTGCTTCAGTTCAGCCGGCAGCTTTTCTTCCATGTCTTCAAGGCTCCATCTGGAGTTCATCAGAAAAGTCCCGCCGTCCTTTATGCCCTCAAGAAGATCGTAAATATACACATAACTCGATTTGTGGCATGCAATATAATCTGCTGAATCTATTAGATATGTAGACTGAATCGGTGTTTTGCCAAAACGAAGGTGAGACATTGTCACGCCGCCTGATTTTTTGGAGTCGTAGGCAAAATATGCCTGGGCATACATGTCGGTATTGTCACCGATAATTTTGATGGCGCTCTTGTTTGCACCCACTGTTCCATCAGCGCCCAGACCCCAGAATTTACACTGTACCGTTCCTTCGGGAGCGACATCAAAGCCTTGCTCCACCGGCAGTGACGTATTGGTGACATCATCAATGATACCCACAGTGAAATGATTTTTCGGGCTGCCTTCATTCATGTTGTCGAATACAGCCTTGACCATTCCGGGATTGAATTCTTTGGAACTCAATCCGTAACGACCACCGAGAATCAAAGGTGGCTTGCCGCCTTTTTCCATATAAGCCGTACAGACATCAACATAAAGGGGATCTCCAAGAGAACCCGGCTCCTTTGTACGATCAAGCACGGTAATTTTCTTCACTGTCTCAGGAATCATTTCCAACAAATGCTCGGCGGAAAAAGGCCTGTAAAGGCGGACTTTAACCAAACCGACTTTTTCACCCTTGCCAATCATATAGTTGACAGTCTCTTCTAATGTTTCGCATGAAGAACCCATGGAGATGATGACACGTTGGGCATCCAACGCACCGACATAATCGAAAAGCCTATAGCTTCGTCCTGTCAGGTCGCTTACTTTTTTCATATAATCAGCAACAATACCTACAGTTTTCATGCGATACGGATTGGCTGCCTCCGCCCCCTGGAAATAGATGTCAGGATTCTGGGCCGTACCTCTAATTTCCGGCCTTTCAGGACTGACGCCTCGTGCACGAAATTTTTTCACTGCTTCCATGTTGACCAGCTTGGCCATGTCTTCATACTCGATTATTTCGATTTTCTGGATTTCATGGGAGGTCCTGAAACCATCAAAGAAATGAAGAAACGGGATGCTGGACTCAATGGCCGCAAGATGAGCAACAAGCCCGAGATCCATGGCTTCCTGAACCGACGCGGAAGCTATCAGAGCAAAACCGGTCTGCCTCACCGCCATGACATCCTGATGATCACCGAATATCGAAAGTGCATGGGTAGCCAATGAACGTGCTGTAACATGAAGTACGGCCGGAAGGAGTTCTCCGGACATTTTATACATATTGGGAATCATTAAAAGGAGTCCCTGGGACGCAGTAAAGGATGATGTCAGTGCCCCTGAAGCAAGGGCTCCGTGTACAGATGCGGCTGCACCGGCTTCAGACTGAAGCTGACGAATCAGCAATGTTTGCCCGAATATATTTTTCCGGCCACCTGCAGCCCATTCATCAGCTTCTTCACCTATGGGCGATGAAGGTGTAATCGGATAAATAGCCGCAACATCACTCATTGCATAAGCAACATGAGCCGCAGCTGTGTTTCCGTCTAGTGTTTTCATTTTTTTTGCCATAAGAAAGCTCCTTTGCTGAATTATATGAAAAACTCTTTAAGAGATTTAAAACAAAAAGGGCCCGCCAAACAAACTGGGGTAATAAAAAGTGTCAAATTTATATTAATTGTTCCTGTTTGTAAAGAAAAATATTGAACCCGATGATGATATCCGGTTAAATACGTTTTTAATAAATCAGTATTAAATTAAGGAGTATTCAAAGATGAAACTCGGTATTATCGGCCTTGATGGGTCAGAAAAGTCAAGTATATTTGAGGCATTAACCAAAAATATTGCAGCGCCTGAACTAAGATCAGGTCTCAAAGGGGAAAACCGAATCGGAACCATCAATGTTCCCGACAGCAGGGTCAACACTTTAGAAGATATGTATCAGCCCGCAAAAACTTCATATGCAAAAATTGAATACTTTTTGCCCGGGGAGATCACGAAAAAAAGAGATCAGAACATATGGAACAGTGTGAGAGACTGTGATGCATTGATTCACGTTGTTCAAAACTTCCAAGGCTTTTCTTCTGAAAAACCAAATCCTTTTAAAGCATTTCTCGAACTTGAAGAAGACATGATACTGTCAGATATAGGTGTTGTTGAAAAACGGATAGAGCGAATCGATCTTGATAAAAAACGAGGTAAACAAGTAAACCCGGAGGAAATTTCGCTATTAAAGGATTGCATTTTAAAACTGGAAAGCGAAGCACCCTTAAGAAAATATCCTCTTCTTGCATCAGCGCATATTCTTAAAGGGTTTGCCTTTATTTCTGCAAAACCCCTCCTTGTTCTCTATAATAACAGCGATGATGATGACAATATGCCTGATGTCGAGAAAATTCAAGCATCCCAGGCCGGCTGTATGGTGATCAAGGGCAAGCTCGAACATGAAATCGCACAGATGTCCGATGATGAAGCTGAAGAATTTATGGCTGAGTTTAATATCAGCGCATCAGCCATGGATCGCGTCATCAGAAAGTCGTATGAAATATTAGGGCGCATCTCTTTTTTTACGGTGGGCAGTGATGAAGTAAGGGCCTGGACCATCCGAAAAGAGACCCAGGCTCTGGACGCAGCAGATATTATTCATTCGGATATAAAAAAAGGGTTTATTCGAGCAGAAGTTCTGTCATATGATGATTTAATGTCGGCAGGATCGCACAATGAAGCCAAGAAAAAGGGGACGGTGAGACTGGAGGGCAAGACTTACAATGTTCAGGACGGCGATATTATTAATTTCAGATTCAATGTATAATAACATATAATAATGCATAACCAGGTATCATGATACGCGAACTCGCTATCAAAAATTTTGCGATAATAGAGGATCTCAGAATATCATTCAAAGAAGGGCTGACTGTTCTAAGCGGAGAAACAGGCGCCGGAAAATCGATAATTATTAATGCCGTTAACCTGCTCCTGGGTAAAAGAGCCTCGGCAGATATGATACGGACCGGATCAGATACAGCCGAACTGGAAGCTGCTTTCTTAATCCCAACACAGAGCGTTGCTGCAAAAATAATGAAGGAGTTCGGTTTCGATCCTTCAGAAGGACTCATTGTCAGACGCATCATTTCAGATAATAATCGGCATAAAATTTATATCAACGGACGGCTTGCAACAGTTCAGCAACTCACCTCCATCACGGAAAATCTGACGAGCATCTCAGGGCAGCACGCACACCAGGGACTCCTGAATGAAGATCAGCACCTTTTAATACTCGATCAGTTTGGCGGTTTGATATCTCTCAGGGGTAAAATCGCAAAAAACTACCATACCCTTGTCCCCCTTATAAAAAAGCTTAAGGAACTGAATGACGTAAAGGATCGACAGGATAATCAATTAGCGCTTTTAGAGTTTCAAAAGCAGGAGATAGAAAATGCCGATCTTGCGCCGAATGAAGACAAGGAGCTTGAGCTTGAGAGAACGCGTTTAAAAAACAGTGAACATATTTTTCGTTCAGTCAGCCAGTGTGTTGAACTGCTTTATGACGCGCCAGGTGCAGTGGCGGAAAAACTTTCAGAAGTAAGAAAAACCATTGAAAAAACAAGCAGTATCGATCCTGGACTATTGCACCTGTGTGAAGATGCCGGCGACGCATATGCAAGGATAGAAGATATCACTGGAGGCCTTCGGTCATATCTGGTGACCATTCAGATGGATGAGGCCCGCCTTGATACAATTGAAGAGCGCATGGATCAGATCCAGAAGCTGAAAAAAAAATACAGGGGATCACTGGAGGCAATTTCCTTTTATCTTGAAACTATCAAGAAACAACTTGGCGGGCTTGAAAACCTTGAGGAAGAGATATCGACGACAGCAACAGCTCTTCAAGCCTGTTATGATACAATGATCATTCTCGCAAAAGATCTTTCAAAAAAGCGGAAACAGGCTGCTTTGAAATTTTCTAAAAAAGTAGAAAAGGAATTGGCTGATCTTAAAATGCCGGGCACAGAATTTAAGGTAAAGGTTCACCCGGTCCATGCCGGCAAGAATACAAATCCTTATCTGTCAATTGATGAAATGGCTTTGGATGAAACAGGGTTTGACAGAGCTGTCTTATTAATCGCTCCTAATGTAGGCGAAGACATGAAACCACTGGCAACCATAGCCTCAGGAGGCGAGCTCTCAAGAGTGGTGCTTGCCTTAAAGGCAATTATTGCCAAAACCGATTCGCTTGAAACAGTGGTTTTTGATGAAGTCGACGCCGGCATCGGCGGCGGAACAGCAGAAGTTGTGGGAAAAAAACTTTCAGCTCTATCAAAATACCATCAAATTATATGTATCACCCACCTTGCCCAGATTGCAAAATTCGGATCCAATCATTTTAAAATATCAAAATCGATTTTAGGCGGTAGAACCCGTACTGAAATCGAGCCCTTGGACAAGAAAGAGCGCGTGAAAGAGCTTGCCCGTATGATGGGAGGTGAAAAAATTACCACAGCTACCATGGATCATGCCCGTGAACTTCTCAATAAATAGCCGTGTCTAAGGTGATGCGGCAGTTGTTGCGCGGATGTATAATTCGTTTACGGCGTTTGCACTCCATGCTTTTGCATGATCAGCGGGTTCGATTCTTTCGTCATTAAGGCGGCTGGCCACCTCTTCTGCAGACAATCCAACAACACCGATCAGGGAAACAATCCGTTCAATAAGCTGACTGGTTTTCAACTTTTTGTTATCGCTAACGATCTCAACACTTTTCCGGAGAGACTCGGCAATATCGTTACCGCTAACTTTTTTATCGATATTCAGCAATGCCCGGCTGACAATATTAGAAAGACTTTTGCCTGTACTCGCCTTTTCTCTTTGCAGTATGGAAAATGCGTCCGGGTCAACAACAACCGTCAGTCGCTTTTTTCCTGAAACTTTTTGGCGTTCCTGCCATTTTCTCTGCCGTTCTTTCAAAGACATTGCCATGGCGATCTCTCCCCAATTATGTTAGCGGTAACTTTTCGTTAGCGATAACATATCTCGGTTACCTGCCGTAGTCAAGTCTTTTTTAAAACGCCTTTTTAAAGCACAGACTTAAAACCCAGACTGCTTGCCGGTCATTTTGTCAATTTCGACCTTGACGACAGCAGTTGCCTGTAAAAAATTGTCATCAAAATCATAGGACTGGTCAGTGTATTGACTCAAGATAATGTCAAGTGCATCTCTTTTTTCATGGATATTACCAATTAAGGACGCCCTGCCAAAGCCTATCACACTTTGATATTTCACACCCCAGCTGCACGCCTTTTCTTTTTCTACAACTTCAGCATCCACGTCAAATTCAAAGCAAACATTCTGATTTTTATTGAGAATATCGATTTTTTTCCCCCCTATTGCCCCATGGAAATAAAGCGTATTGTCCTTATATCCAAAACATAACGGTACGATATACGGCATATGGCCTTCAGACAAGCCGAGCCGACAAACAAGGGCCTTCTTAATTATCGCCTCAATGGCAGAGTTGTCTGTAATTTCTTTCTCGTTTCTTCGCATTTTAGCCAATCCTTTTAAATCCAGAGTTATAATTTAAACACATCTGTTTTTACCGTTTTGACATATTTCAAATAGTTATATAACAATTAATTAAAACTCATTTGTTCTTATTTTAAATCAAATTGGATTGCGTTTTGTAGTTTTTTCTGCACCAGATTAAACCTGACACCGCAGATTATAACTTGAGAATCAGACACTTTTAGCCCCCGGGTCTGGGCGGATGCCAACAGCTTTTTGCGATTTACGACTTTCAAATCAACAGCTCCCAAGCCCTCGCCCCGCCCATCTTCTGGCGTGACGACACGGATTACACCGTTGTTAAGCACCAATTCCGGATTCCCGTGCTTATTATTGGTTACCGGGATATCTAAGATCTCACCCCACCGCTGTGCCAAAAAAGCAGGCTCTTCAGCTTGCAGCTCAACCGCAACTATGGCAGAGACCGTATCTCTATTTACATATTCTTTCCACCCATTTCCTCCCGCATTGTACCAGTATCCGTTATGTTGGTTTTGAGAATCCCAGTCAATTTGAAGAAAGCTGCCTCCTGTATCAGCTGGATGGAGCTGCAGAAAATGATAGGTCTCAAGGGTCCCTTCAAAAGCAACACGGATCCCCATCTCTTTAGCCCGTGTCAATGAAGATGCTTGTGTCTCTTCGCTGTCCGCCTGAAGAAGCACCATATAACCACCATTGCCACTACGACGCTCTAAATACCGGCCAGCCGGGGTGTTGTCTCGAATTGGAGCCACAATTTCAATAAAATCCGTACCAATGGGCAGAAGAACATTTTCCAAACCAAAGAAATCGACTTGTGGGTCAGAATAACAGTTCTCGATTTTAAGAACTTGAGAAAAATCCTCGATAATTGGTTGCAGCTTATCCGCAACCAAGCAAATTTGGCGTATTGTAAATGACATGATACATCCTTAATAGATCTTTAAATGACATGGAATGAAAATTGACCTTAACTTAAATTCTAATCTCTATTAGGGTTTAATTCCCCGTGACTTGCCTCGGGGAGGTTCATTCTGAACCCAGGCTTATTTCTTTTAGTGCCAGTTTACCTGCTTTGATACGTACTGCAATTCTAACAAGTTTTTTGACAGCGATATCCATCATCACCGCTCCTGCTAAATCTTCTTTAACGGCAAACCGGGTCTCTCGTATGGGTACGCCGAGACCTTCCCTTGTTGAAACCGCTGCAGATCCATAGCTGACAACATTCAGTCCCAAGGCAGAAAGCGAAGTCCTCATCAATTCAAGTGCGGTATCCTGCCCGGCATTCCTAAAAAAGCCGATCGTCATCGCAGTGGCTACTTTATCCTGCAATCGAAAATCATGGACAAAGGTACGGCAGCGATCAATAAACGTTTTTACCTGTCCTGGAATTGACGCAATATAAACCGGTGCCATGAGTATGATAGCATCGGCCTCAATCATTTTTTGGTGAAGTTCATCCAATCCATCTTTAATAGAGCAGTTATATCCCTCTATAGGAACAGGGGTTACATCAAAACCGACTTCTGCCTGGATTTTATGGACTTTACGCATACATTTTTCACATCCAATACAAAACGTAAGTTTATAGTCACGAAGATGAACGAGTTCTGTAGTCGCCTGCCCTGTTGCTTCCGCCTGTTTTAGCGCCTCTTCAAGCTGGTATTGGCAATTTCCATTCTTTATCGGGGTCCCAACTATTCCAAGGATCTTGACCTTAACGTCTTTTATTTCCATTTTTTACCCCTAACATATTTATTTCCCGGCAATCAATTTACTGACGATCTTAAAATTATTATGGCAAAGGTGTAAACATACTCCTAAACTCCGACATAAAAGTGACATCCCCTTCAATGGCCATCTTTCCTGTGAGAACCGCTGTAAGGCCATCCAATTTGCCGGTCACGATATCATGATATGCACTGTCCCTTGCTACAATGTAGACTCTGGGGGATTTAAGAATCTCTTCGGTTAGAGCTATCTCGCCATCCTTTATTATAACAGTCCATTTTCCGCCACCCTTTCCGGTAATATGATAACTGATGGTAGCATTGACATTTTTTGCTTTTTCAGGAATAAAGCGCTCCTTCATTCCTTCAAAAAAATGAGCAACAGGCACGGGCTCTGCTGACAGCTCATCCTCCAGCTCGACAATCAGATCTTTTTTCATAACCTTGCCGACTGCATTTTTTGGTAGACCCGCCCTGAATACTACAGACTCCGGCACTTTGTAGTCAGCCATTTCCTTTTTACAAAATTCGATGATTTCTTCTTCGCTGCAGGTTTCACCTCTCTTAAGAATAATACAGGCCTTGGCCACCTGTCCGTACTTGTCATGACTTTCCGGGATAACAGCCACTGAATCAACCGCCGGATATTTTGCGATTACATTTTCGATCTCTTTAGGATAAACATTCACCCCCCCCCTGATGATCAGTTCCTTTTTTCGGTCAACAATAAAAAGAAAACCGTCATTATCCGTTAACCCTATATCGCCGGTATAAAGCCATCCGTCTTTAATCGTTTCCGCAGTTGCCTCAGGATTGTTGAGATATCCTTTCATAACCGTATCGCCCTTAACTACAATCGCTCCTACCTCGCCGGCAGAAACCGGCTGACCTTCTTCGTTGAAGATTTTGACTTCTATTCCTGAAAAGCCTGTTCCGATGGAACCCGGCTTTCGTTTGCTTTCCATATTTGCGGAAATGCCACCGGAATTTTCCGTTGCACCATATGCTTCCAGGATGGGAATATGGAACCTCTTCTCACATTCCTCAAGCTGCACCTCCGGAATCGGTGCTGCTCCTGATAGTCCCATACGAAGTGAACTCGTATCTGTTGTGTTAGCTTCAGGTATTCTTAAAAGAATATTCCACATGGTCGGAACAATATAAAAACCGTTTACCTTGTACTTTTCCACGCATTCCCAGAATTCTGTTGCGGAAAAATTTCTCCTGAGAATGATTGTTGCGCCGCTGTAAATTGTGGGAAATGAAAGGTCGCAAAGACCGCCGCCGTGGAAAAGGGGAAGGACGCACAAAATTCTTTCAGCAGGCTGGACCGGTATATGTTTTGTCTTGATATTGGCACCAAAAACGATTCCTTTATGGGTCAGCATGACTCCTTTGGGTCGGCCTGTTGTTCCTGAAGTATACAGCACTGCGGCCACGTCCTCTTTTGACGGAGGATCGGTCATGTCAGGTTTTTTGTCTCCTTTGTTGATGATTTCAGGCAAATATTCATGGGGGAAGTCAAGCTCCATTGGTGACGGTGAGTTAACAATGATTTTCTTCACTGAATGGAGTTTGTCCTTGATTGCGGAAACGATGGGCGCAAATTCCGGGTCCACTACAAGCACTTTCGGTTTTGAATCACCT
>JAFDJC010000430.1 GCA_019307665.1 Deltaproteobacteria bacterium
TATACAGTCAGTTTATTTCAGATTCTGAATCATGGCTTTTGTTTTTGGGATTTTGCGATAAAACTTTTGCGCTTTCCCCGTCACTTGCATTTTTTTGCAGATTTGCCGGACTTTTTACACGGAAACTGAGCCGAACCCCTGATCTAGAAATGCTTCGCCAAAAAGTTGAATTAAGTGTTTCGAAAAACGAGCTTGATCAAATATTGAATGGCGTTCCGATGATGACAGGATCTGAATACCTAACAACGGAGATGCTTTTAGATATCTGGAAGGAATTAAACCGAACATTTTCGAGGCTAATCCAATCTTTTGACGGGACTGTTGAAAGTTTTATCAAAGCATACAGCCCTGATGTGCATTTGGTGGGCCGCGTATTTTTTCATCTGGTTGAAAATAAAGACAGCGACAGACCATTTGCATTTCTGGCCACCTACACTGCGGGTTTAAATAAGCAGGGTAGGTCAATGCACCTGCCTCTAAAACATGCCATTAAGGAATATGGCAGCGACACCGACAAAATGTTGGAACTTCTTTCAACCGTTCATATAGCCGCGGAAAAAAGCGACCTGATATCGGGGCTTATTGAAACTGGTGAGCTGTTTCATCCGCTTGCATGGTCTGCCGGTGAAGCCTTTAGGTTTTTAAAGGAAATTGTCATATATGAGGAATCCGGTATTTTGTGCAGAATTCCAGATTGGTGGAAAGGCAGATCATCAAACGTCAGGCTGAATATCAGCATGGGTGATGTGAAGCCTTCAGTTATTGGCATGGATGCAATACTGAACTTTAACGCACAGCTTCTTTTGGGCGACCTGCAGATTTCAAGGGAAGAGGCAAGACAGCTATTGGATGAATCCGAAGGTCTTGCCTTCATCAAAAACAGATGGGTGGCTGTTGATCCTGAAAAACTTAAGCAAACGCTTGATGCATATGAGATGATGCTGATGTGACAGTGTCAAGAGGCAAATGGCTTGAATCGGTTATAAAAAAACTGCGCAATCCGGAGTTAACGCCACGTATAAAACCTGGAAAAGATTTTAAAGCTAGGCTGAGAAAATATCAGCAAAAAGGATTGAACTGGCTGTTATTTCTGCATTCGCTCAGATTCGGTGCATGTCTGGCGGATGATATGGGGCTGGGAAAAACCATTCAGGTTCTTGGTTTCTTAAGTGTTGTAAAAAAGAAAAATAATAAGAAAGCCAGTCTGCTTATAATTCCAGCATCCCTTATTTTTAACTGGATCAATGAAATTGAGAAATTTTTTCCGTCCCTTCAATACTTTATCGCTCATCCAGATTCGCAGCCGGAAAAAAAAGTGAAAGTTAAAAGCAAACAAGCGCTTAATGAGCTTGATCTTGTAATTACAACATATGCACTTGCTCAAAAATACAACTGGCTCGTGAACTATTCGTGGAATTATATTATTCTTGATGAAGCCCAGGCAATAAAGAATCCAGGCACAAAACAGACAAGAGCGACTAAAAAGCTTAAAGCGCAAAATAGGATCATTATGACTGGAACACCCGTTGAAAACCGACTCTCTGACCTGTGGTCCTTGTTTGATTTTGTAAATCCCGGGCTACTTGGGAACAAGACCGAGTTTGGCAGATTTTCAAAAAAGCTTAAAAACAATCCAGAAGGATATTCAAGATTGCGTGCGCTTATCAGCCCATATATACTGAGGCGTATGAAAACTGATAAATCGATTATATCAGATCTTCCTGAAAAAGTTGAGATGAAAACATATGCGCATTTAAGCAAAAAACAGGTAATCCTTTACAAAAACATGATCATAGAACTTGAAGAAACAATTACCAAGTCAGACGGTATTCAAAGAAAAGGGCTTGTTTTATCCTCTCTGATGAAGTTCAAGCAGCTTTGCAATCACCCCGATCAATTTTTAGGCACAGGTAATTATGAAGAAAAAGAGAGTGGTAAGTTTGCAAGGCTCCGTGAAATATGTGAGACAATTTATGAAAAGCGTGAAAAGGTTTTAGTGTTCACACAATTTAAAGAAATAACCGAACCGCTTTGTGCTTTTCTTGGAGAGATATTTCAACGAAAAGGGCTGGTACTGCATGGAAGCGTACCTGTAGAAAAAAAAAGAAAAATTATTGAACAGTTTCAAAGTCATGAATATGTTCCTTTTATGGTGCTATCTTTAAAAGCAGGCGGTGTTGGTTTGAATCTGACCAGAGCCAACCATGTCGTCCACTTTGACAGATGGTGGAATCCTGCTGTTGAAAACCAGGCAACCGATCGTGTTTTTAGAATCGGGCAGAAGAAAAATGTTGTTGTGCACAAGTTCCTAACAAAGGGCACTATAGAAGAAAAGATAGACTAGATGCTTGAAGAAAAAAGGGAATTGTCCGAAAAGGTAGTTTCCTCAACTGGGGAAGCCTGGATAACGGAAATGGATAATGAAAAGCTAATGGACCTTTTTCAACTGACTTTGTAAACCGGTA
>JAFDJC010000235.1 GCA_019307665.1 Deltaproteobacteria bacterium
ATTAAAAAGACAAATCGTTTTTGCTATCTCATTTATGTTCGGGTGTCAAGGTTAAGTTGGCGGATAACGGTGGTTCGGTCCTTTTCAATTTAAAGCAAAGACGCGTCCCTTGATCTACTTTGCTTTCCACATCAAGTCTGCTGTCGTATGTTTTGAGCATGTTATGTACTATTGAGAGTCCAAGCCCGGTACCACTACTCTTTGTTGTAAAAAAAGGGTCGAAAATCGAATTGATAATGTCATCAGACATTCCGCAGCCATTATCGACAATAGTGATCTCTGCAAAATTGTCCTTGACAGGATACATCTTCAGCTTAATCGTCCCTTTACTTTCGATGGCTTCAGCAGCGTTTAGTAAGAGGTTCAACATAACCTGTCTTAAATGCATCGAGTCCATCAAAACCCAAATCCCGGAAGAAAGCTCATGATCAACATTAATTCTTCCAATAAAAGTATTGTCTTTCTCAAACAGTTCAACCGTTTCGGATAAGGCCCTGTCCAGCGCTATCTTCTCTAGTTTGCCGGTCGGCAGCCGAGCAAATAATAAAAAATTACTGGCCAGCGAGCTAAGACGGTCGGTTTCACGAAGTACAATCCGCATCAGTTTATCATGATCCGGGTCATACTTAACCTCCTCCCTAAGCAACTGAATAGACCCGGCTAGCGATGCGAGCGGATTTTTAATTTCATGCGCCAGATTTGCAGCTATCTCACCCATATACGCCATCTTTTCAACCCTTTTGATATGCTCCTCCATTGCTATCAGTTCTTTTTTGCTCTTTCTCGCCTGCTCGGACAGAATACTGCTCAAGAACGCAACAGCAAAACATGAGCCGACCGTAATAAGCGTCTTATAAAAAGCCTGGTTGCCTGGTCTTTAGGATGCCCATATACTCAAACTGAACCAGGATAAAATACTGAAAACTGCAGAGTGCCGCTATAAAAACGCTTCCTTTTCTGTAAAGTAAAATACTGGAATAGATGATGACAACAGGGTAAAGAAAAGAAAATATACTTAAAAAACCACCGGTTATATATATTATTAGCGTGACAAAAAATGTATCGGCAATGAGCTGTGTATAGGCAAGCCATACGTTTTTACGGATCCGGCTAAGAATCAGATAGTAAATTAAAGAAAGGAAGAGTAGTCCGCTGATGACTATATAGAGAATCAGCAGCGGCGTTGTCGGGGAAAAAAGAACTTCATTCGATTGCAGGAGAATCGTCGAACCCAACAGTAAAACGGCAAAAAGAAAGCGACCCATTATCAGCCATTTCAGCTTTTGTATAAGATCGCTTTCGAGTGTTATCATCTGTGAGGTCATTTGAAAAAGAGACACTGTCGTATGGCGAACGGTATCAGCCGATATATATAAACGGTTATTAGATATGGCCGGCCATAGTAAAAATGGGGAGATACATCGCTATAAGCAGACCGCCAACGATTACCCCTAAAAATACCATCATAAACGGCTCGATCATGGCGGTCAGGTTATCCACGGCCTGATCCACCTCCTCATCATAAAAATCGGCGATTTTATTCAACATCGTATCCAACGCACCGGTGGATTCTCCCACAGCAATCATGGAACAGACCATAGATGGAAAGACGCCGCTTTCAGCTAAAGGATCAGCCATGGTTCGGCCCTCTGAAATCGCAGACCGTACTTTATATATGGAATTTTCAACAGTCTTATTTCCGGCAGTCCTGGCCACGATATCCAGTGCGCTCAGTATCGGTACCCCACTGGTCAGCATGGTCCCCAACGTTCTGGTAAACTTGGATACCGCCACTTTGCGGAGTAAGATGCCGAATATTGGAACTTTCAGGAGCAGGCTGTCAACAACGACTTGCCCTTTTTCCGTTTTATAATAACGTCTGAATGCTATAACAAAGATGATGATACCGATGATGATAAATATTATCTTAGACTGAACAAATTCACTTAGCGCGACGACCATCTGGGTTGGGACCGGAAGGGCTCCACCCAAAGACGCGAACATTTCTTGAAAAACAGGAATAACAAAAAGGAGAATAACAGCCGTTACACCCATGGAGATGAAAAAAACAACAATAGGATAAGTCAATGCCCCTTTTACCTTCCCTTTGAGCTGCGCTGATTTTTCTAAATAGCCTGCGAGGCGCTTTAAAATAGCATCTAGAATACCACCGGCCTCCCCTGCTGCAATCATATTCACAAAAAGATCATCAAATTCTTTGGGAAATTTTTTCAGGGATTCTGCAAGGGTTGCACCGCCTTCTACTGATTCTTTAATTTGTTTTATAATTTTTTTGAAGGTTTTGTTTTCTTGTTGCGTGAAAAGAATGTCGAGACATTGGAGAATGGGAAGACCGGCATCGATCATGGTGGAAAATTGCCTGGCAAAAATGATAACATCTTTCGTCTTAACAGGCTGTTGAAACAATGTAATATTTTCAAAAAGGTCTTTGGGCTTTTTCTTAACTTTTGTGGGTGTGATCTGCATCCGTGTCAGGTTAGTGCGTACAGCCTCTTCGGTAGCAGCCTCCATTTCTCCCTTTTGGATTTCATTCTTCCTGCTTTTTCCTTCCCATAGATAAATCGGCATATTCCCTCCTCATTCTTAATTAACCATGGAAACAAAAGGAATTCTAAGCAATTTCAGATTCGCGCGCATCTCCTCCGCAAGCGGCGGGGAATATGCTCGCCATCGGGTTTAATACAACATTATTTTAAATACTTAACATGGTATTAGACAAACATCAATCATTAATCTGAATGCTCCGGACCCATTTCCTGACACACAATTTTATTATTTATCATAAACCGTTATGGATTAGCAAACCTAATTTATATATATCAGCAATTCTCGCTGAAAAATAGATACATGAACATGACCTTGCTAATTGGGCTCATATATGCATATTAATACGCGATAATGAACGTATTCCCCTTAAGCGTGGTGCAGGGAATCTTTTATACCGGATAAATTAATCGACCCTCTCTGAACAGGCTATTATCGTGACATCCAAAGATGTGGACAAAAAAAAACTGACCCTCATAACGACGCACGTTAATGCTGACTTCGATGCGTTGGCCTCAATGCTGGCAGCGCAAAAACTATACCCTGATTCCCTGCTCATATTTCCCGGGTCGCAAGAAAAAAATTTGAGAAATTTCTTTGTAAAATCTATGGCTTATATGTTCAACATGGGGGAAATCAAAAATATTGATTTGTCCTCCGTAAACCGGTTGGTTTTAGTAGACACTAAGCAGGCGAACCGCATCGGAGAGTTGTCGTCGCTTTTAACCAGAGACGATGTTGAAATTCACATCTATGATCATCACCCGGCTATGGAAGACGATATTAAAGGACATCAGGAGGTCAACCGTATAACCGGGGCTACGGTTACGATTTTGACGGAAATTATTAAAGAGAAAGGAATTGAAATATCTCCGGATGAGGCAACCATCATGTGTATTGGCATCTATGAAGACACCGGTTCTTTTACGTTTTCTTCAACCACTGAACAGGATCATTTGGCTGCCGCATACCTTCTGTCTAAGGGAGCGAACCTGAATATTGTTTCCGATGTCATTGCCAGGGAAATCAGCCCTGAACAAATTGGCATTTTAAATGATATGATTCAAGCGGCAACCCACTACAATATCAACGGGATTGAAATAGTAATCACCACTGTAACATTTAGTAACTATGTGGACGATTTTGCCTTTCTCGTTCATAAAATGGTTAAAATGGAAAACATCGATGCCATTTTTGCCTTGGCACGGATGGGAAACAAAATCTATATAGTTGCCAGAAGCAGGATACCTGAAGTTGATGTGGCCGCGATTCTCTCCCCGCTGGGCGGAGGCGGCCATACTTATGCTGCTGCTGCATCAGTCAAAAATAAAACATTGGCTCAAACAGAACACCAGCTAATGGATATTTTGCATCAAAAAATCAAACCGAAAAGATTGGCCAAAGACTTAATGTCTTCTCCCCCGATTATCATTGGCGCTGAGGTTTTTTGCAAAGCCGCTGCAAGCTTAATGACCCGTTACAACATCAACGCATTGCTGGTGACAAAAGAAGAAAGCAACAAACCAACATTGGTCGGATTTATCTCACGTCAGGTCATAGAAAAAGCGCTTTTTCATGGTTTGGACCAGGTTCCCGTAAAAGAATATATGACAACTGAAATTGCTTCCGTCGAGCCTTCTGCAAGCCTTCTGGAAATACAGGAAAAAATTATTGAAAACAAGCAGCGCATCTTGCCGGTTACGCATAACGGAGTAATCAAGGGGGTAATCACCCGTACCGATCTTCTCAACATACTGGTCCGGCAAACCCGTAATACCCTTGGAAACTTTCAAGATCCGCATCGAGAAACGATCCATGCCAGAACCCGAAATATTGTTAAATTCATGCAGGAGCGATTATCGCCGGGTTTGATGGAAATTATGAAAGCCATCGGGGAAATCGCCTCAGGCATCGAGATGAATGCCTATGTCGTCGGCGGGTTTGTCCGAGATCTTTTTCTGTATCGAAACAATGAAGATATCGATATCGTTATTGAGGGGGACGGTATCGCCTTCGCAAAAAAGTACGCAAAAATGCACGGTGCTCGGGTTCATGCATATGATAAATTCGGCACTGCGGTAATTATTTTTAAAGACGGGTTCAAGATTGACGTTGCATCAGCTAGAATGGAATACTACAAATTTCCTGCCGCCCTTCCGACAGTAGAGATGAGCTCAATAAAGCTCGACCTTTTCCGCAGGGACTTTACCATCAACACATTGGCGATTCATTTGAACCCTCGAAAGTTCGGCACTCTAATCGATTTCTTTTCAGCCCAAAGGGACATTAAAGACAAAGTTATTCGGGTATTGCATAACCTAAGTTTTGTTGAAGATCCGACAAGGGTATTCCGAGCCATACGATTTGAACAACGTTTCGGATTTTCAATCGGAAAACTGACATCCGGTTTGATCGAAAATGCAGTGAAAATGGATTTTTTTAAACGGTTGAGCGGGAAAAGGGTGTTTGCCGAATTCAAACTAATACTTGAGGAAGATAATCCCACACCCGCTATCATTCGACTTAATGATTATGATCTTTTGAAGTCTATTCATCCTTCAATAATACTCCACAAGGAACTTGTAGGGTTATTAAATTCAGTTAAAAAAGTTTTATCCTGGTTTGATTTGCTTTTTCTTGAAGAATCATATATGAAGTGGGCCGTTTATTTTGTCATACTGATGAAACACTGTGACAAATCAACAACGGAAGAAATTTGCAAAAGGCTTGAACTGGCACCCCGACAGCAAACCATCTTTTTCAAGGAACGCTTTGAAGTCGAAGCTTGCCTATCCTGGCTTGAAAGAAATATCCCTTTGAAAAACAGCATGTTGTATCACAGGGTTTCGAAATTTAGGACGGAGCTTGCCCTTTCTATGATGGCAATGACAAAAAGTAAGCCTGTGAAACGATCAATATCACATTTCTTTACGCATCTAAGATACGTCGAGCCGTTAATCAAAGGAAAGGACTTAATAAAAATGGGGCTCACACCCGGCCCTATTTATCGTGAAATTCTCACCGCCGTTCATGATGCCAGGCTGAACGGACAGCTCAAGACGAGAGATGACGAACTCGATTTTGCTCGAAGTTATATTAAGTGAACATAACTAGTGTCCATCCAGAAATGAAGATTTTTGTTCAAGATCAAGGCATGCGAAAAAAATAACCGGAGGCATA
>JAFDJC010000056.1 GCA_019307665.1 Deltaproteobacteria bacterium
AATGGCCCATCTTGATTTGAGTTCCCGGTCTATTGCAAGCGCCTTATCAAACGCTTCCAGGGCTTTCTGATATTTTCCTGTCTCCCTGAAAACAAGACCCATGTTATTATATGTCGTCGCCACTTCATCTCTGCGGGTTTTATTTTCCCCTGCGACAATCAGTGCCCTGTCAAATTCACGCATCGCCTTCCGGTTATTTCCGAGAGTCCACCAGATTAAACCGGATGTGTTTAAAGAAAGAACCTCCACCCCCGGCATGTTGTTTTCTTTTGCCATTGTCAGAGCCTTTCTTTGCATCCTGAATGCTTTTTCATAAGCAGCGCCAAACCACGCGCTGTTGGCCTGTTCAATAACAATCTCAGCCATGAGTCTTATGTTGTCGGATGCTTTTTTGGCCTGTTCTTCCGCTTCCTTGTAGGACTTGTCTGCTTTGCCGAAATCCCCCATGAGCCTGTAACATCTTCCGATATTGAGAAGAGACTCTGCCGTTCTTTCAACATCATTCATCTCATTGTACAGCGCCAGGGCTTTTTGATAGTACTTTATCGCAACAGGATACCGGCTCAGACGCAAGTCGTATATTCTTCCCATATTTCTATACTGGGCTGCGGTCATACCTGATTTGTTCTGCTTGATGCCTGAAGATGCCACATAGCTGAAGGATTCAAGGGCCCGTTCATATTCTGCAGCATTTTCCAGAACTGTCCCCAAGCTTACCATTGCATCAACTTTTTCCGAATCCGCCTCAAGATTTTCGAAAATCTCTACAGCCTCATCCATTAAGGGAAGAGCTTTCCCGTAGTCTTCGATTTTCGCATAGATAAGGCCCTGATAAAGCAATGCCTCTGCATGCTTTACGGTATCAGGGCTGCTGTGTTCTAGTGTCTCTGAAAGCATTTCCGCAAATCCGGCTGCTTTCTTAATATCCCCTGCCCTGTATGCACTCTCACGGGCATATCGATATAAAGACGACATGTATTTATTATAAAGGTCATTTTTAGAGGCGATCTTTACGGCATCTTCAAAATATCCAAGCGCCCTTAAAAACGATCCGGCATCAAAAGACGATTTTCCTTTTTTAACATATTTTGCAAAACGCTTTGATGCAAAAGCCTTTGCTTCCTCGGGCTTCATTCCCTTATACCCTAACAGTATCCATTCTTTTACATTTCCGGTGGTCATGCCTGAATGTATTTTGGCATCAAGGGCTGATGTTTTCTTATATTCATTCACAAAAGCACCAATGAATTCCGTACCCCTTTTTCCTGAAAGAGAGACAAGAATGGAAGGACATCCGTATATGGCGGACAGGTGCCCTAACACATAAATATCATCAGGTTCAACATTTGCGAGGAGCGCAAGTGACAAGCCGGGTTTATTTAATAAATATCTTTCAAGCCTCTGCCGTCCGGAATCGTTAATATCATCAGAATCGTTAATATCGACTGCAGGGTAACTATATGGCCGTCTACCGGCTCGAACCGGAATAGAACCGGCTATAAGCACCCTCTCGGACACTATTAGCGTATTGATATTATCTTCAGGCTTAAGAATTAGGGAATAGCCTTCAGGCAAATTGGTAGCCTGCGGTAAAGACAACAAGTTTTCCTTAAAGGGTCTACGATTCATAATTGATCGAACAAGGTGCGCCGAATTTAATGCACATGGTACCCTATAAGAAAATGCCGACGTATCTTCACAGACAATATATGGAGCGCCAACACCGTCAAAATCGATGTCGTTCAGCGCCTCATGATAAGATGCATGCCTTGTAAAATTAATCCCTTCCATATCCACAATAAACCTGCATATCGGCTTTTCAATGTTGCCGAACATCGGAGATGCAATATGAAAAAGCCTGACAAGCATTCCGTCTTCGGAAAGCGTGTCCATGACATCCATGTCCTCGAACGGCTCAGGACCTAATAATGTTACAATATCAGCCGGGATATTATCCGGCCTTGAAAAATACACCTCTTCCCTTTTCTCTCTATACAGCTGTACCAGCCGATTGTATTCACTTAAAAGGCGGCCGGCGGCTTCTTTGCTCCCAGCAGCCTCAACATCTTCGGCAACCGCTTCGGCATGACAAGCAATACCAAGCAGGATAATTATTTTTTCCTGCATGTCTTTATCAGATATCATGCTGATCACTTCCGGCAGTTTCTCCAGATTGTCTCCTGTTTTCAGCCTGACCAGTTTCTCCTCGTCGTTAATGCGCTCCTTAAAATAGTCCTTTTCACTCCCCTTGGCGCTTTTGAGCCGAATTTTAAGATCGCTAATTGCCACCAGTCTAGGATACAAATCCATATAGAAATCCGGATCTTTTTCACAAGAACTTCTAAAAATAAAAGCTGTCCTGTTAAATCTTTCCAATTCGGATAGCTTCTCCATCATATTAAAAGCGTCTTCAATATTCCCCTGGTCCGATAGCTCAATTATTTTCCCGCCGAATGTTCCGGTAATCTCGTAGGGCTCGCAGCCTGCTCTTGTAATCATCACGTTTTCAAGCTTCAAAAGGGCTTCATCATATCGTCCCAACCCAGCAAGTGCCCGCCACTCAAGATCAGGAAGGAATCCCTTTTGGATAACTTCAAGGGTAGACTCATAATATTGTTTGGCTCGATCGCCTTCACCGAGTTGGCGAGATACATCAGCCATATTCAAATGAAATGTTGCCTCCAGCTCAACCTTCTTTCTTTTACTGTAGTTTCCAACGCTTTTAAGCGCTTCAATACCTGTTATAAAATGGCAAATTGCCTTTCGGTATTGTTCTATCTGTTTTACTGCCTCAGCAGGCTTGCCGCTATTACCTTGACCCATGCTCATCCAGAAAACGCCCATGGTATTGTGATATATCGCCTCAACAGATCCCTCTGATGCGAAATCAGAAACTCTGAGAAGGTTTGACACTTTTTTGTCCAGACCTGAAAGCAACCGAAGGCTGTCATGGAAATCCCTGCCCCCGGTTTCTTGATCAGATATTTGACCGGATACAGGAACAACAGTTTTACGGTCATCAGCTCGGGCAAGTGCATGTGCCATGTTTGCCACATTGAGAGCAGTGCTCACGCTGTTTTTCATCCTCAGGCAAAGCTCTGCAGAACGTCTGAAATGTTCGAAAGCCTTATGATAATCCTTCCCGGAGTTTGCAATGAGTCCTGCCCTGTGGAACAGCAACGATACACCGAATAAATCACTGTCGGATATTTTCATTCCTTGTTTGTAAACTGTGAGCTGTTTTTCTATAGCCGCCTCAGCAGGAGCCGGCCTTCCGAGTTCAAGGTTTATTCGTGAAATGAACGCCTCTGCCAACCGCTTTTCCTGCTCAACCGAAAAACCACGTCCCGCAGCTGTTGAACCGGTTTTATCGATTGAGATCTGAAGGTCTAAACTGATCAAACCTTCTTCTGCTTTTTTCTTCTTACCGGCGACACCGTATTTCTCAACAAGTTCTGAGGCTTTAATAAAGTTTTCTTCAGCCACACCCAGAAGCTGTTCTTTTTCTTTTCCAAAAAGCGTTTCCGACTGCCGGTACTGATTATAAGCGATGGATCGCCTGTTTACGGCAAGATTTTCCTTAAGGTCCAGTTTTTTATTTGACTCAAATACCTTTTCAAATGTCTTGACCGCTGCTTCCCAGTTCCTGTCCTCCTGAAATGCAAGGCCCAGCCGGTCCAGTACTTCGGCCTTCATACTATCCAGGTGCCCGGAATATTCAAAATCATCCGAAGCGCCAGGCGGGTCAGTCACATCTTTTATCAGGACAAGGGCTTTTGAAAATGAATCGATGCTCTCCTTGTTTTCATCTACCTGAAATGCTGCCATTCCAAACCTTCGATAAAAAAGGATCTCCCTGTCCTTATGGTCGAAAGGTTTGCCGGTTTCCTGAAAGTCTTTGTAAATAGAAAATGCTTTATGGAAATGTCCTAATGAAAAATATGTGTTGCCCAGGTTAAGAAGAAGGTTTGCAGTATTATCGGGATTAAGTTCCGGACTATTCAGAAAATATGCCTTCTTATAACTTTCAAGCGCATTTTCAAGATTTCCTTTTTGGTTATAAACATTTTCCAATACTTCAAAAACATAGCCGAGTGTCTGGTGAAAATATTCAATCTGTCCATTCATACTCACAGAACGAATCAGCAATTTTCGAGCCTCCTCAACAGACTCCTTTGTGTCAAGATATGTAAGACACAGACCAACGCAATAGACAGCCACCGGATCATCCGGATCTTTTTGGAGACGCTGCCTGTAATTTTTCAAAGTCTTTTCCATAAGATTGAGCGAAGCCGCACACTTGATGTACCCCCTGTGAGCTTCAACGATCGAGGCATCATAGTCGATCAGTTCGCTGAATCTATTCTGAGCGGTATATACTTCCCCTAACCTATACAGGTATTCCCCTGCAGCAACCGATTTTCTTATATACCCCTGTCTTGCAAGTCTTTGGATTTTATCTTCGGCCGGGCGAAAGCTGATCTCCTTCTCATAAAGTTTTAGTGCTTCTCTAAATCTCTCTTCCCTGAACAAAATCTCTGCAAGCGAAAAACGGGCGGCAGTAGTCTGTGTTTCTGAAGCCGGAAACTCGTCGAGTACGCGTCGATAAACATCCTTTGCCGGAGACCATCTGTCTTCAGCAAAGTAGAGGTCCCCAGCCCTGTTAAGTGCTCCCATGGCAAGAAGAGGAGCCTTATCCTGGTTTTCCTCTGCTATTCTTATCAGCCGGTCAATTTTTCTATTAAAGCTTTCATGTCCCATACCTGAAATGGCTTTATTCAATATACTGCCGACAGCTATTTCAGCCGGTCCGCTCTGATCAGGATAATTATGAACGATAGACATATAAAGAGGGTAAACCTGATCAACACTGCCGATATTATCGTATATTCCTGCCTTCAGAATCATTGCTTCTGCAACTTCAGCCCTACCTGCAGCTTGGGATTTTTCTATTTTATCGAGAATTTTTATCGCTTCAAGCAATCTCTCTGCGCTCCCTGCCTTTTGAAGCAGCTTTGATGATTCAATGCCTGCCCTTGCTGAAAGGATTTGATATTCATGACCTGAGAACGTATTAAGCTCTTCTATGGCTTTGGTAACAATCTCCTCCCTTGCTCCACTGTCTGCTGTTTCTCCCATCATTATTTCTGTTTCAATCGCTATCTTTTCAATGCCGGACAAAGAGTAATAAGGCTCCGAGTCCTTGTAATCGAGCCTTACATCATTAAAAACCCTGACAGCGGCGTCGGCCATCTTCTCTTTTCGATACATCTTTCCAATCCAATATTTCGCACACGCTGCCCTATCTGGTTTTGCATCCGGTTTTACATCCGGTTCTCTGGGGAAATTTCCCGGCACAGCGTAATACAGCAGTATCTTTAAATATGGATTAGGTATATACCTTTCCATAACTTCTGCAAATTCCAGTTGTTTGTCGGCATTTTCCTGTCCTGGAATCATTCCCTCTTCAGGTAATGACCAACTGTTTGGAATGCCCGATAATCTATTCGAAATATAAAAAAGTCTTCCATCTGCAGTAATGAGATTTGTAATGTGTTCGTTTTCAGGTGTTACAGGGTAAACCTTCAAGTTTTCATCTTCCACACTGATTTTGTATGCACTTGCTGTATCTTTTTCGGATATCGAACCATCACGGTCTGTGTCCATTGATACTCGCGAGAAAAAAATTGTCTTGCCGTCACTTGACCATGACGGGGAAAAATCAACAAACGGTCCTTCTGTGAGCTCACGAACGATTTTTTGCTTGATGTCAAACAAAAATATATCCCCTGAAGGGTTTTTATTATAACTTACAAAACAAATTTTTCGCCCATCCGGGGAAACCGAAGGGAAGGAGCCGTCACAGTTTGTTTCAAGAACAAAAACTTTTTCGGACTTGTTGTTCAGATTAAGACTTACAATCCGGTTAAATATATTTCCAGGACGTTTCTGGTGAAAATAGATAATATCGCCGTCAGGCGCAAAACATGCGCCGCCATCTTCAGTGCTTCTATCTGTGAGTCGAAAAGGACCGGCGCCTTTGTTGTTAAGATCGAGGAAAAAGATGTCGCCTTTTACATCATAGCCGGTTCCTGTATAAACAATAAACCTGTTGTCAGGAGAAAAAGCCGGATCGGTTTCTGCAGAAGGATCAGATGTCAGCCTTTCAGGTAATATTACCTGCCTCGGATCTGCAGATAATTTCCACAGATCTGTAAAACCTTTTCGGTCAGATGCTATGACCATGTAATTTCCGTTCTGCGAAACCGTCATCGACTGAACCGGACTCGTCTCGGATGTTATCTGCACCGGCAATGTAATATCCTTAATGCCGCGCTGAAAAGATATTGCGTAACAAGGCAATATAAGGAAGATGATGAAAATGATGACCGCTATTCTTTTACTATCCATGACCCGTCTCCGGTTTCTATTCTGTCTCCGGGTAGTGCTTTCTCAGCGTTCATGCCTGCGAATATTTCTCTTATCTTCGACATGTCCTCGTCTGAAAGCGTCTCGTTCATATCGATTACACGCTGCATAATCGTTTCCCTGGCCCTGTTGGTATGGGACACAATGGAAACAAGTTCTTCTTTTTTTATTCCTTCAGCAAAGTCCTTCAACTCTTCAGGGATTGATTTCTTTTCCATCCCCAAAACCTCTGTCAGTCCCTCCCTGTTTTCCCCTACCCATCCAAGATCTTTAAACCTCCTTAAGTCATCTGAATGAAAATCAAGTATCTGCATGGCTTCAACAGCATCCCTGCGGCCCCTGCTCTTCTTGGGCGGAGTTTTTATTTGACCTTTTTCGTCAACACCGCGAACTGAAGCTGCCAGAAGCATCTCCCTGTCCAGAGCGTTATATGTTCCAAGAATCTGATTTTCTAGTGCGGTCCGCTCACTCATTACTTCAACATTCACACTGGCGAGTGTACATCCCTGAAGTATAATCGGAATAATAATAATCACTGCAAGCAATATTCTTTTCATGGCCTTACCCTCTTTATTCAATCCTATTGACTTTTAGTTCCCCATCTTCGGTCTCAATCATATTTGACGATGCTATTTCAAGCATCTTTACAACGGGCTTCAGACCTACAAGATACCCGCCATACTTATCGGTGCCGGGCAGATTGGTAATATTCAACCTTTCCAGCCTGGGAATTTCTACATCAACGCCTTCGATTGTCAGCTCTCCTCTCATTGACAAACTTCCATCCTTGATTTTAAGTTCCATCCATTTGGGAGAGCCTTTCTTTAAAAGCCTTCTCTGTGACACAATCGCTTCGTTACTCTCATATGGATCTACTGCGTAAAGAAGACGCTCAAGAGCACGGGAACCAATATGAGTAAATATTAAATGATTTTCCATTTTTGCAAGAAAAGTATCGATATTATCTGTAATCGGTATGTAGAGTTTCAGGTGACCGCTTACTTCGGTATCTTCTGTTTCCGCTCTCTTTTTTTCTTCAGGAAGTATGGTTTCAAAATCTATTCCCGTGAAATTGATAATTACTTTCAGAAAAAACTTTTCCTCTGCCTCACAGATTTTTATTGCTCCTGAAACAGTCCCTCCAAATATATCATTCTGGAACCGTTCAATTCCGGGCAAACCATTTTCAAGGATAACATCAGCCTTAAACATCCCTACATTAATCGGTACAGGTCCTTTTTTGATATGCGCAGAAGAAAAACCGACTGTCCGTTCAGGGTTAAAACGATTTTTATCTGCAGCATAGTGCCATTGGCTTTTTCCTGCTGACGCTACTGTTTTCGGCATAATTTCAAAAGCGTTTTCCATAACCCTTGTAGAAAGAGGCCGCATTCCTGAAGCCGGCCGGCCACTATCTTTTTCTTTGGCTGAAACAATCTTAAATCTTTTCTCTATATTCAATCTGCCGTAAAAATCGTTAACCGCTATGACATCCCCTAATACAACATTGGTTTCAGTCACATTCGCCCAGATCTTTGCATCGACCATCTTCCTGGGCAACAGGCCAAGCCTGATTCCTGCCTCCATTGCACCGCTGCAATCAAGATCTGTTTTTAACAGTTTTATACCGGACAAATCTTTTATCCGAATCAAGGTATGCAAACTGCCTCCTGCTTTGGTCAGCCATGCCTGCGGTTTTGTCTGCAGTTTTTCTTCCAGTATTTTATCCGCCCCAAACAAGGTGAAATCAAAAGATTGTTCGATTGCAAAAGGTTCAAGTATCATCTCCTGTGAAAACCTGATTCTATGAAGTCCCTGATGATCACCCTTCATTGACACATTCACAGCCATGGGCGCTTCCATGCCATAGTCCGGAACCCACCTGATATCTTTCATAGAGATGTTTCCAATAATCTCACCTGTATTTTCTTTATGATTATACACATAACCGATAAGAGGGGATGCGGATATGGCTCCGACAGTTACAGTCTCTCCGCCGGGAAGGTCAACATGGGTCTTCATCTTGTTTATACTGCACTTAATATCCGCATGATCGATAAATGCAAGTGCTTCTCCCGTGCTGATCCCGGAAACCCCGGCTAACAGTTCCTTTTCATTTGAATCAGGAAGTCTGCCTGAAAACCGCCATGCCAGAAGGATATCACCTGACATTTTCACCCTGCCTTTGTACTCGCCGAAAAGTTCTTCAGGTATTTCACCAAGATTTACATAAAGATCGCCCGTGGTTTTCAATTCTGCTTTTGCCGTATCTTGAATTTCGCCGGTCATTTCGACTTTTAAAAAATCTCCCACCCTTAATAGCATTCTGCAATTTTCAACATCAAGACTGTTCTGATTGTTTGCGTTAAAGATATTCTTAAAATCCGCTTCAGCATCCTCAATGGTAAATACCATATCATTAACCGACAGAATCTTTCCTTCATGCTTGAGATCAAAACCGGGTAATTCAAGTGCCAGCATTTTGAGGCCTATCCGGTTTTTTTCGGCCCCGGCGCCGCCTGCAAATCGTATGCTTCCTATTTTTACATTCGGATTAACCTCCCGGGGCAAATTATCATGAAATCCAAAGGGAAAGTCAGGCGGCAGAAACACTTTAAAAAGTTTATAGATTTCTTCCAGATTAAAGTATGCCTGACTGACAGCCGCATCTGCTTTCAGTTTACCGGATGCCAACCCGGAAACTCTTGCCTGCCATTCTACAATGCTGCTTTTCAGCAACCTGATGTGACCTTTATTAATCTCAAAAACGCCATTGTCCGCGTCAAAAATTCCCTTGTTGTCAATTGTCAAATCCACAGGTCCGAACTGCTTATTCTTTACAAGTTGTCCTGAAGCATAAATTTTTGAAGCGTTTATGTTGGTATCAAATAATATTCTCTTCTCCGAATCCATTTTGGCGGCCAGATCGAATTCCAGTCGTCCGTTAATTGTCGAATCCTTAAAACCATCGGGTAAAAAAGGCTTTGCGGCCGCAATAACTTTTCCCAATGAAACATTGATTTTACTTTTCAGTCCTTCTTTTCCAAGACCCCCGTCCGCTGAAAACTCAACTCCGGGTATAGCCCCCTGTACCTCCATCAGCAAGTTTTCCGGTTTTATTTCTTTTGGGACGCTTCCTGTCTTTTTCACTAAAACAGCTATCCTGCAAGGAAGAGCTTCACGTCTGTCTATCCGAACATCAGCATCAACATTCAGTGTCACAGGGATGTAATAAAGGGACGGCATATCGAAATGGATCGACCCATTATTAATGTCAAGTTGCCTTTTACTCCTTCTATCATCAGCAGACAAAGAAATCCGATCAAGGTGAATTTTCGCATTGATATCTAAAGGAACGGAAAAACTGAAATCGCCTACTCTCTTTTTTGATAACGGCTGTTGCGTTAACGTTTCTTCGTCTCTTACATCTGGTTTTGCATCTGCTTTTTGGGGAGGAAAAAGTGTTTCAAGATTTGTGCGTCCATTCTCCTCGCGGATATAGTTGAAGTTAATTCCCGCTATCATCACGTCTATTGCAAGGCGTCCTTTCAATACCTCCCGGATCTGCACCTTTATACCAACATTTTTGATAAAAAATATCGGTTTTTCTGAAAAAAACGGATCACCTTCCATGAAAATGTTTTCCATAGCGATACCGTCAGACCAGGACCATTCAAGCGTATCAATTCTTACTTTTCTTGTTAAGACTTTACCCGTCAGATTTTCGGCATATTCTTTGAAAGCGCTGGTCGATACCAGTTTTGGAAGCAGAAGCAGACTACCAACAAGAAGGGTTGTAATGAGTGCTGCAATAACAGTACATGATACAAATAATTTCTTTAACAATTTCCTCTTCACAGGTGTTTGTGAATGTTTGTCCATAGGCTTGGTATTGTTTCACGGTTGGGCCTTAAAGAACCCATTTTTCGATCATATCAAATATAACTTCCCGTTTGATGGGCTTTGTAAGATAATCATCCATTCCGGATTCAAGACATTTTATTTGATCTTCTTTCTGAGCGTTGGCTGTAACGGCTACTACAGGAATATGCTTTCCCCCTTTTATGCTATCGCCTTCACCGGTCTGCTCATCAACCTGTTCATCATTCTGAAGCGACCGCTGTTTCTCCCAGTCGCGAATAGCTGCTGTTGCTTCCATGCCGTCCATTTCAGGCATTTGAACGTCCATCAATATAAGATCATATTTCTCGGGTTCTGAAGTAAAAAGATTGAGTGCTTCGCGTCCATTATTCGCTATTTTTACACTATAGCCGGCCTTTTCAAGCATTATAACCGCCAGCTTTTGGTTAACCGGATTGTCTTCCGCCACAAGTATTCTTATGGATTTCTTCATATCCTCACGGACTGAATACTGTGTCATGATCCGGCGTCCTGTTATATTCACGACATCTTTATTCCTGCTCTGAATACCTACCAGCTGCTTGGTCATCTGTAGCAGCTTGTTGTTTTTCACAGGTATGGTCAGGAAAGCGTCAAACCCTGCCTCTTCGCAGCGTTTTGCGCATCCTGACAAGGGAAAAGACAGGGCAAAAAGTCTTGTTGATGAAGACAATTCAGCACTTTCGCGTACCTGTTCTGAAAGTCTAAACCCAATATCTCCAGAACCTCCTGTATCCACTATACAGATATCGAAAGGTTGATCTTCATTCAATGCCTGTAAAAGAATATCTAAAGCATCAGAAACGCTATCGGATAGAATCGTTTCCATCCCATCGGCTTCAAGTGCCCTCGTGATACTGTTTGCATCAATATTACCAAAATTCGTTACCAAGGCCTTTTTTCCCGTCAATCCGGCAGGACTCGTTTTTTTCATATCAACGCTGCTATCCGCCTTCTCCATAAGCGCTATAAAACAAAAGCTGCTCCCTTTACCCGGCTCGCTTTCCAGGGTTATATCTCCCTCCATGAGTGCAGCGATCTTCTTGCAAATGGAGAGTCCCAGGCCGGTCCCCCCATATTTTCTGGCAATAGATTCTTTTTCCTGCTGGAATGGCTCGAAAATATACGCCATCTTGTCCGGAGATATGCCGATACCCGTATCCCTTACAATTAAGATCAGCTTTTCCTTTCCATCCTCTGTTTCTTCGATATTAAGGCTCAGCTCGATTTCACCAGATTCAGTAAATTTCACCGCGTTTCCTAAAAAATTAAGGAGGACCTGCCTCATCCTTAAAGGATCTCCGCAAATTTTTGGCGGCACATTGTCGCCTATACGGCACAGAAGTTTAATCGGCTTGTTGTGAATTCTCGGACGGATCAGTTCACATACATCATGACACAGTACTTCGGGATCAAAGTTAATGTTCTCAAGGCTCATTTTTCCCGCCTCGATCTTTGAAAAATCGAGTATATCATCAATCAGTGCCAGAAGTGATTCACTGCTATTTTTTATGGTTATGGCATATTTGTGCTGTTCATCATTCAGATTGGTATCTATCAGCATGTCGGCAAACCCGACAATACTGTTTAACGGCGTCCGGATTTCGTGGGTCATACCGGCAAGTAATTCTCTATTTGCAATGGATGTAGATTTTGTCTTTTCAGTGACACTATCAGACTTTTCAGTCGATGATAACGGCATAGGTACGCCTCCGTTTTTTATCCTTTGACCCTCTCAACGTATAAACCGGTGCGTGTGTCAATTCGTATGACCTCACCTTCTTCAATAAACGGCGGCACCTGGAGAGTTAAACCTGTTTCGAGTGTTACCGGCTTTGTGCTGCCGGAAGCAGTATCTCCTTTAGCCCACGGCTCAGCCTCAGCGACCTTTAATTCTATAAAATTTGGAAGTGTTACACCTATGGGGCGCCCATCAAAAAGCAGGACTCTGCATATTGTATTCTCTTTTAACAGCTCTTTAACATCCTCAAGCTGCTCCTTGGTAAGAAATTCCTGTACATATGTAGACGTGTCCATAAAACATAAACTGTCACCTTCCGAGTAAAGATACTCCATCTCCGTCTCTTCGAGATTCGCTTCCTCAAGTTTATCGCCGGACCTGAATGTCTGATCGACCTGAACCCCTGTCAACATGTTTTTGAGCCTGCATTTATAAAGAGCCTGGCCCTTACCGGGTTTAACAAACTGGAATTGGGCAACGATATAAGGGGTACCGTCGATCTGGAATTTTAATCCTTTTCTTAAATCACTTGCTTCAAGCATTGTATTCACTATCCTCCATAAAAATCATTTTCCGCACGCCTTGCCTCACTCACAAAACGGGCTGTTTTTTCAGGATCTTTTTTAAAACGGATCGGCTCCCCCCGTGAGTCAACAGCATTGGTCAACGTACAACTGTCAACACCAAAAGGCTTGGTCTGTGCTATACAGTCATAAACATTGTCAGGCGAAATACCACCGGCCAGGATGACCGGCATGCTGCTCGCTTTCACAAGGCGCGCTGCGGTTTCCCAGTCACAAGTTTTACCTGTAATACCGATAAACCCTTGCACCGGCTGTTTCACTTCATGGTCCGTATCTCCTGTCATCATTGTATCCGTCAGAAAACAATCGCTGAAAGGTTCAAATATTTCCTTAACCCTGTCAAACGAAAAATCGTCTGTTGTACCGGCAGCCGGTATCGGTATTGACCTCATTATCTTGACTTCAGGGAATCTTGCCTTCACACCTTTCTGGAGTTCAACCAGCTGCCCGCACCCGTTTGGTGTGCCGTCAGGCATTACAATTGTTTCACAAAAATGAATTGTATCCGGTTCGTAATAATCGATCACCCTGAATACGAAATCCGGTTGACTGAAAAGCGGAATAAGGCTGCTTTCGGAATCAGATGTGTTAACCAGCCTGACCGCCTCTCTGACAAGGGGGACTTTCCATTCTGATTCGGACATAATCACACTCCCGATACGGTCAACCCCTGTTTCCACCATCAGTTCAGCTTCACCAGGTTCCTGAATTTCATATATCTGAATCACTATTTTTGCCATTTGTCTTGCCCTTTTATTTTCAGCCCTTTTGTTTTCAGAATTGATAGCATATTTGCATATTATGAGCAACTTGTTGCTAAGTTACCAGAAATTGAAGAATATTCAGTAAAACGGTGCATGAATTCATCTTGGATCAGGAATGCGTTTTACGTGGAGTATTTTTTTTAAGCGCTATCAGAAATCAAAGGAAAAGGGGTCGCTGGATGCATTCAGTTTGTATCCGGCAACGATGATTGACCCAAATACGGTTTGCTGCATCATCGTTGCCGGATCCATAATCATTGCTGGAAAATGCCGGGGCAATAAAATCCCGAACTGCAGCCCTTTCCTATGGAAGGATCAATATATCAGGTATACATATTCTCTATATCATCGGAGTATTTGTCATAAATAATTCTCCGTTTAAGCTTCATGGTGGGAGTTAATTCACCGCCTTCAATGGAGAATTC
>JAFDJC010000431.1 GCA_019307665.1 Deltaproteobacteria bacterium
CAGGATTGTTTTGGAAGCGGGAACATGCAGAGAATATAATCTTTCTACGTTCATTAGTCCTGACAGGTAAGCTGAAAAATGCTTGTCGAAAAGGATTGGGAATAGTGAGAAATATGTTTGATAACAACACAATTTGGGACTTGCCGTTGGCAGCTTAATCGGTGTAACTTTTTTGTATTGCACCCGAATTCAAAATGCTACGGAAACATCAGAAGGAATGGCTTCGTCTTCAAGGGAAAGAGAGAGTTTATGAAATTGATGTAGAGCTTGATCAAATTGTCACATTTTATCGGGTAAGTCTCGCAAATCTATTGGCATATTTTATCCACCATTTTTTGGGTGGAGTTTCAACCAGCTTGGTAATGATACTTCATCAAATTATGGTAATGTCCCCATTTAATTGACTGACACGTGGTAACCCAGAAAATCTCTTATCGTCCATTGGTGATCTGTTATTCCGGTAGCCATCGCTGGGGTCTTAGGTCTAAATACTCTGTCCTTACCCCTGCTGAGTGTTTCGTGAGGTCGGATGAAATTATAAAATCCGATACAAATAGCAAACTTCACCTTGAGCCAGCGGATGGACTTTGCAAACATAAGGCTTTTTCGTGTTAAATGAGCATCCCATATACGCCAATTAAGGTTTGATCGTTCTACGTATGAGGTATTGATCGTGTTGCTTGGTAATTCTTCTAATCTTTTTTCAATGCGTTCAGCTGAGCCAAAAATGACATTTTTTTCGACTTTAACAATGCGCCCTTTTTCTCTGGTTTTGTGAACCGTAGCGTAATCCAAGTCTTCATCAACTAACTTCTCAGGATTGCTGGGACGACCGGGAAGACCAGTTGGCTTAGATGGTTTTAGCTTGTGGAATAACTCCTTCAAGCCATCAGCATAATGAGGCAATTCATCAGACGTAAATAGAGGCACCTCCTCTGTTCTTGAAACTAAGTCTTTTAAAAAACCTCTGGCGTCTTCCAGGGTGCGGTCGCCAATTAGGAAACAAACAATTAATCTTGTCGTCGTGTCAAGGGCTGTCCAGATCCATTTTTTTCCAAACTCTTGTTCAAGTTCTTGTTCACTAAGATATTTCTTTTTTTTACAAAGGCCCATAACTCATCTAACTGAGTTTCTTTTAATTTTAATGAACGCAATAGACTTGAAAGGACTAACTGACAATGTTCTCCAGCACGAAGTATAACCCTGTTTACGGTATCCTTGTTTAAATTCAAAAGTCTTGCAGTGGCTCGAACTCCAACACCCTCAGCGGCGTGATGAATAACTTGGGCTATTTTCTCATCGGATAAATGCAGTCCAAAAAAAGCCGTCGATCTTGTTGGTGCGAAACGCTTGCCGCAAGTTCGGCAGTAGATTAAAGTTTTTGTTTTGTTTTTCCCATACTTCCCTCGGACTGCGATGTTTCCTTGATCTCTTAAGCCGTAGTCTTTACACTCTTGGTTTGGGCAAAAAACATTTTCGATATCGGCCATAGCCTACCTCCATTTTGATAATTAATTTTTGAAGGTAAGCATAACAAACAATAGATAACTTGTCAACTAAATAGGGACATGACCCAAAATCGATGGTCCGCTAAAATTTGAATTTATTCAAGGTTTGGTTTGCCGGTTATAAGTTTTTCAAGCCAAAGTCGCTGACCGCCTGCATCATGGCCCAGACGTTTTCCTCCGGGGCCATGGGGGGTATTTCACAGCCGGGCGCCAGCATAAAACCGCCGGGACACTTCTTTCCCCTTTCGATGACTATTCTGGTGAGCTCGTAGACCTCTTTCGGGCTGCCGGTCTGAATGACCGCCGGTTCCACGTTTCCCAGGATGACATCTTTTGGAAAATAGGTGGCTGCGGTTTCGAGGTCGACCTCATGGCCGAAGCTGAGAAAACCGGGGTCTCCGAAATCCAATTGGGACCAGTGGGGCAGGTTCCGGTTCTGCTCACCGCAGACGTGGCAGTAGATGTGTTTGAGGCCCAGGGCGTGTGCCTCTTCGTAGAGTTCCTTCATGTAGGGTAGGACAAACTGCTCAAAATGTTTGGGAGAGATGAGTTGGTTTGAGGCGGCCGCACTCCCGCCCACCCAGGGAAAGAGACGATCGGCGCCAAAGGTGTCCACCCAATAACGTATCAGACCAACGCTAAAGGGCAGGATTTTTTGTTGAATTTGATGGACCAGGCCCGGATCCCTCAAAGTCCATCTGCACATGCGTTCTATGCCGCAGATGTTGCAGGCAAGGCTCCAGGGTCCCAGGATATAGGCTGCAATCAGGGGTGCACCGTTTTTTTCCTGTATCCGGGCGACCT